>JBOFSS010000136.1:0-7010 GCA_051651665.1 Mycoplasma sp. | reverse complement strand
GTTGATGTACTAACTATTACATACTCTGGTGGATTATTTAATTTTGGATACTTCCTATCTGCAATTCTTTTTGGTTTGATGGGTGGTTTTATAAGGATGTTATTAACCACTAGTAAAGATAGTCAATTTAAATTTGTTATCATGTCTACAATTGTCACTATTTTTACAATTGGAATAAGTTTACTTCCGATATTGTTTAACGCAAAAGAATTTTACTCTTTTACATTATTAAATATTGAAGTTAAGATGACAAAATTGATGGTTTTATTGCTTTTGGTTGTTATACCAATAATAGGAATTATGATAATTTGGAGTTGCTATTGGTTACAACAGTGGCAAATTAAAAAGAATCCGGATGCTAAAAGATGATTTAAAAACTTTGCCCCTGTATTTATAACTATATTATTAACTGAAATAATCATCAATATTATAGTCATGCCGTTTTTCGATGCTCAAGTATCGACTTTAGGTTATGAGGCTTGATTTGCTATTAGACTCTCATTGTTAATTCCAATGGTGGTGTTAAACTGTATTATCATTATCCCGGTATTCTCTATTATTAATCCAATAGTTACTTATAAATATGATGATGAGCTAGTAGAAGATTTAGACCAACCGTTATTTGTTGAATAGGAGATTTATGAAAGATACTAAAACTAAACTTGAATTGTTAGCAAATTCTTTAAAATTTGAATTATCTGATATTGAGTTTGAAAAAATATTGCAAGAACATAAGGCAATCGTTAAAAAATTCAATTTAATCAAAGAAATCGATACATCGAATATAGTTCCAACTAATTTCATTCATGAGTTAGATGCAACTAAATGTTGAAGAGAAGATGAACCAACTACATTTGATAAAAATGAAGTTTTTTCTAACACTAAACTTGATGAGAATGGATATGTGGTAATTAAAAATGAAAAATAATTCTTTTGCAAATAAGTATAATGAATCACTGAAACTTTTAAATGAAGTAAATAAAGTAAATCCAATAAGTCTTAGACAAATTGACTTTCAACATATTGACAATAAAAATAGTCCTTTGAACGGTATGATTTATTCTTTAAAAGATAATATAGCAACTAAATCAATCATCACTACAGGTGGATCAAAATTTTTAGAAAACTATTGTCCACCTTATGATTCAACAGTGAAAACATTGTTAGACGAATCTGGTGCAATATGTATTTCAAAAGATAATTTAGATGAATTTGGATTAGGTGGTACTGGTACTTACTCTGGTTTTGGTATTGTTAGAAATCCTTTTGACGAAAAAAGAATATCTGGTGGTTCAAGTAGTGGTTCTTGTGTTATGGTTGCAAAAAATATTGTTGATTTTGCAATTGGTACAGATACAGGAGATTCAATAAGAAGACCAGCCTCATTACAAGGTGTTATCGGATTTAAACCAACTTATGGTTTAATTTCAAGATATGGGGTTTATCCATACTCACCAAGTTTAGATCATGTTGGTATTTTATCAAATAAAATTAATGTTATTTTAGATGTTATGTCGATTTTAGCTAAAAAAGATAGTAAAGACATGACTTCAATTAATAATGAAATTGATTTTTCTAAAGAGATTGAATTTTCTAATGTTAAATTCGCCTTAATAAAAGAAGCTGTTGAGCATATGAATGATGGAGAAAGAATTATCTTCAATGAATATATTCAGAAACTTAAAGAAAAAGGTTTTTGTATTGAAGAAATATCATTTTCAAAAAAATTATTAGAATTAATAGATCCAATTTACAAGACTATTAGTTATGGTGAAGCTACAACATGTTGAGCAAATTTAAGTGGAATATTATTTGGTGAAAATAATGACGGAAAAAACTTTGAAGAAATTCTAAAAAACAATAGATCACTAAATTTTGGTAGACAATTAAAAAGAAGGTTTGTAATTGGCGCATTCGCTACATGTTCAGAAAACTATTTCGAAATTTTCCAAGAATCAAAAAAAGTGAGAACATTGATTATTGAAGAATTTAAAAATATACTTAATTCATTTGACTTTGTATTATCTCCAGGAGCTAGTGGCATCGCTCCATTAATCGAAGATGAAATTAATCATAAGCAAACTACAACATTAACAGATGATACACTCCAAATAACAAATTTTGGCGGCTTTCCTTCAATCACTATACCAGCAATTGAATATAACAACCTATTTGTTGGATTGAATATATCTTCTAATCTATTCAAAGATCTTGAAGTAATTAAAATAGCTCAAAAAATTATGGAGGCTAAATAATATGAAAAATTTTATTGTAACCATCGGAATAGAAGTACATACTGTACTTAATACAAAAACTAAAATGTTTTCAAGTTCTTTAAGTAAGTATGCAGATGATGTAAATACAAACGTTTCGTTCATGGACATTGCTTTACCAGGCATCTTACCTGTGATTAATAAAAGTGCTGTTGAGAAATCAATTTGTTTAGCTAAAGCATTAGATATGAAAATAAATTATGAAGATATAGCTTTTGATAGAAAAAATTATTTTTACCCAGATTTACCTAAAGGGTTTCAAATCACTCAACAATATAATCCTATTGGTACAAATGGAAAAATTGATATTTTAGATATTGATGGTAATGTGAAATCAATAACTCTTGAAAGAATTCACATGGAAGAGGATACTGCAAAACAAATAATCAATAATGATTATAGATATATGGACTTTAATCGAGCGGGCGTACCGTTAGTTGAAATTGTTACTATGCCATGTATGGAAAATGCTCATGAAGCAATGAATTATTTACAAGCACTTAGAAGAATCCTTATTTTTAAAAATATCTCTGATGCTAAAATGGAAAATGGATCATTAAGAGCTGATGTTAATATTTCAGTTAGATTATTAGGGCAACAAGAACTAGGAACCAAAGTAGAAATTAAAAATATTAACTCTATAACTAATGTTGGTAAGGCAATTGAATTTGAAATCAAAAGACAAACCAACATTCTTATTAATGGAGAAGATATCAAACAAGAAACTAGAAGATTTAATGATGTTGAAATGATAACAGAATTTTTAAGAGAAAAAACAAATGCTGTCGACTATAGATATATGACAGATCCAAATGTTTTTCATTTTAAATTATTAAAGGAAGAAGTTGATAAAATATTAGAATCATCTCCACCATCTCCAACAGAAGTTGAAAACACATTACAAAAAATGAATTTAGAGAAATCACAAATAGATTGACTTTTAGACAATTTTGAAATTTATAACTTTTTTAACTTAGTTGTTAAAAATAAAGTTGATCCAAAAATACTTTTTAATTGAATTAATTCTGAATTAATCGGACAATTAAACAAATCAAATATCAGCTTTAATCAATTTCAAGTGGAAAAGGGCTCAGAATTCATTGTAATGATGGAATTATTAACATTAGGTGATATTAATAACAAACAAGCCAAAACCCTCTTAGAGCACATAATTCAATCATATGACAAGGTAGTTGATTTAGTTAAAAAATTAGGATTTGAACAAATTAAAGACGAAACTGTTCTAACAGAGATAATTAGAAAACATATGGAGTCCAATGTTGACTTAGTTTCTCAATATTCTGAAAGACCAGAAAGAGTTGAAAAATTTATCGTTGGTATGGTTATGAAAGATACTAAATCACAAGCTAATCCAAATATAACTATGAACTTAGTTAAAAAACTTTTAAATCAATAATATATTAACCTAATATTTTATTGATTTTAGAAATGATTTGAAACTTAGAAGTTTTTCATTCTATTTCTAAAATTCTCAACATTTTATATCCTAAATCTTCTAGGAAATTTTGTCTATCAATTTCTTCAATTGTTTTTCGAATTGAATTAAGTTGATTAAATTTATCAATCTGAATACCTAAAATAACTTCTTCAGTTTTTATATCAACAATTGCTATATCAATTGATTTTTTACCTACTTGATAATTGATTACAGATTTTTGATTTTTGTTCAATCTTGAACGAACATATTCATAAATATCATTTTCAAATGAATTTTCAAAAGTTAATGAACTTGATTGTTTGTTTTTCTTAGCATCGAGATTTGAGATATCTTCAACATAATTTAGAAAATATTTAAAAATATTATTATTTTGATTATCTGAACTTTTAACGTCTTTGCTATCCAATGACTTAACAATAATCATTTGTTCTTTTGCTCTTGTAATGGCCACGTTCAGTCTATTTGATCCATTTTGTTGGGATAGCGGACCAAAGAAGTTGTTGACTTTCCCTTTAGCATCTGGTCCATAGGAAATTGATAATATAACTATATCAGCTTCATCTCCTTGTACATTCTCTAAATTTCTAATCGATATTTTTCCATTCATGTATTTTTCAAAAATTTGAGTTCCATAAAACTCATCGCTAAAATAATTTTCTAAATAATTAGATTGTTTATTGTTAAAAGTAACAATTAGAATTGTTTTATCTTTATATTCTTTATTTTTAATAATTTCAAGAATGGTGGTAATTTCTTTTTCATTAATCCTGTTTTCTCATAAACCATTTACATTGTGTACGATTATTGGTTTTAAATGCGCTTTATTTTTAGTGGCAAATTCAAGATTATTATCGTAAATGTACTTATTACTAAATGATATTAATTCAGATGAGTCTGATCTATAATGGTTTTTTAAATAAAATTTAGCTCATAAACAAACATTAGCTTGTTCAAATAATGAGTTTCCCAAACTTTCTTCAATATCATCTTCTTCATCAACTTTTTTTAAGAAGAATGAAGATGGTTGTAATTGTTTATCATCACCAGAGACAATATTTATTTTACATCTATATACAAGTGGGTATGCTTTTTCTAGAAACATTTGACTTGCTTCATCAAATATCCCAAAATCAAATATACCTTTTTCACAAGGGTTTAAAATAGCGGTTTGATTAGGATTTAATACTCAAATCGGAAACATTAACCTTAAAGCTTTATAATATTTTTTTATTAATGTGTTTATTGCAGGTTTTCTTTTTAGCGAAATTTTAGACAATACTTCAAAAATTTGATTTTTTAAATTTTGATCCTCTAAGTTATTAATTTTTATTTTTAAATCATTAATATATTGATTAAATATTAATTGATCATTATTTTTAGATATTTCTTTTTTTAATCTTTGGTATTCTTCATTAAGAGATTGAAGCGTTGAAAATTGTTCGTAGTTATTTCTAGCGAAATTTTCTTTTATAAAGTTGTATGCAATATACTTCTCAAAATTATCTTTTTCAAATAATGTTTGTGGTAACTCTTTTACAAAATAAAAATCCTTTACTTTTATTTCATTAATAGAAAGTGATTGCAATAATTCAAGTGACCTAATTATTGATGTTTCATGTTTAAGTTTTAGTTTAATAAGCGGCTCTTTTTCAAAACTCTTTTTATTTTTGATAAATTTTTTAAGTGATCAATTACATTGTTTGTTTTGCTCATAGTATTTTAAAAAGTTTATTATGTTTTGGTTCTTTGCTGTAAATTTATACTTTTTAAATATTTCAAAAGCTAATGGTTCTATCCTACTTATATTATGTAATATACTTAAATCTTTAAACATTAAAATCATGTCTTGAAAATTATTTCTAGTAAATTTATTCAAATTAGAAAATAATGTATTTTCAATATTAACAACTTGTTCTATATCACCAGAATTTAATATATCAAATAACAATTCGACATATGATGAAACAGATAGTTCTTTTTCAATGTTAAAGATTGATTTAATTTGTTTAAGAATCCTTTGATAAGCATTATCAAGTTTAACGATATTATCTTTTATTTCAGATGGATCATATTTAATTTCACTATGTAAAGCATTACTGATATTTTCAAGTGACATATAAAATTTTTCTTTATGTTCTGGTTTGAATGCAAATAATGCTGCTTGCGAAAGTTTGCCTAGCCTTTTTTCCAAAACTTCTAAAGCTGCCATTTTTTCAGAAACCATTAAAATGTTTTTCTTCTTATAAATGATATTAGCAATGATTGAAGCTATAGTTTCTGATTTACCAGTTCCTGGTGGCCCATAAATTAAAACGTTCCTTTCAAGAGCGGCTTTAACAGCGTACTTTTGATAAATGTTTAATGGTCTGTTCAAATCTATAATTGATTCATTTTTTAATGTATCATTAATTAATTTTGAATATTCTATAATTTCATTATTAATTTTAAAAGGATTTTGTTTTCTTGATTCAATCGTTTCTATATCTTTTTTGATTGCTCCACCAAGCGGTTCAACTAATGTTAAACAAGCATAATTTTCAACTGATAATTTCATTTCTTTCGAATCCATGAATTTAATAAAGTCTAATTCGAAATTATTTTTAATTGTCATTTGATTGAACACTTGATTATAGTTACTTAAAATTTTTAAACTATTAGAATTATCATCAAAAGACAAATCAATGCCATATGTAAAATTAAGATAGTAATTAAATTTTTCATTAATAGTTGGCATATCTTCATTTTTAGTTATTTTGATTTCACCATTTTTAATATGAACAGTTACTTCTCACAATAATAATGGAGCATTAATCTTAGTTTTTTCAATATCTTCACCAGTTAAAAAATAAGCTGCTACATATAATGTGTAGATATTTTCTTCTTGTTGTATTTTTTTTGCTTTGTTATAAATAGAAGAAAAAGTTTTTGGGAAAGATAATTGTTTTTTAATAATATTTTCAATTAATTTAGTTTTTTCAACTTTAAAGTTTGTTTCAATTTTTTTTAGATTAGTTCTATTTAAAATAATGTCGTAGTAATCACAAATAGAAATAAAATCATTTGCATTTTTAGTATTTTTTAGAGATTCTTCAACTTCTTTATAATTATTGCCAGTAATCAATAATTGTTGTTTATCTGATCATAAAAATTTATGAAGTTCTCTTGGTGATGTGATAGAAGTTAAATCGATTAAACTACCTGGTCTATTTTTCGTGTTTATTGCTGGATCTAAATTTGTTGTTAACAATAACCTATTTTTTATTTTACTTTTTTTCATA
>JBOFSS010000135.1:0-3318 GCA_051651665.1 Mycoplasma sp. | reverse complement strand
AACAATGGTCAGATGGGTTATGGTATTAACGATGGTTATGCCATTATAAGTTGAGAACCTTTCGTAATCTCTATATGCATTATATTGGCTGCAACAATTATTTTTTATATTTTTATGAAACTTAATTTTATAGAAATTCAATTTTATTCTATTATGTTTTCAACATGAACAATGTTTTTTGTAATTTTAGTTAGTGGTCTTTTATATCCTGATAAAAATAATTATCAATCTGAAATGTGAAAGATTTTTGTGAGATTAATATTAGTTGTCATAAGTTTCATAATTGTCTTTTTCCCTTTAAACAAATTGATTTTGTTTATTTCATTAAGAACTGGTGATAATTTAAAATATGTAAATAAAATAATTAAAGAGGAAGAAGAATCTATTGAGTTCTTTAAAAGTAACGAAAGTTCAAAACTTCCAAAGGAAGATAAGAAAACAACAATTGAGGTTGAATTATAATGATAAGAATTTTTAACTATATTGATATTGCATATGCAAAACAGGAATTGAATTCTATAATAAAAAAACAAAAAATATCACTAGATGAAGTAAAAAATATCAATTACACTAACAATGAAGACTTAGAAATTTCAATACTTCAAAATGATTTATTTTCCCCTATAAAAATTTTTGTAATATATGATGCTGATATATTTACAAATCTTAAAAAATTCGAAGAAAGTATCTCACTAATTGAGAAAATTAAATCTATAAGTATTCAGTATGATGTTTATTTTTTAATTTCTAAAAAATGTTTAAGTAATCAAAAATTCAAAAATTTAACTAGTTCATTTGAGTTTGTAACAATAAAAAATATTGATGAAAAAGAAAAAAATAAGATAATTGATAGAAAATTAAAAGATGCGAACTTGACTTTATCTGAAAAAGTTAAAAAACAATTAGTCAGCAGTTTGAATTTAAATTATGGAAATATCGATAATGAGATCAATAAACTTAATATATTGATAAACTCGAATTCTAGCGATGTTGAATTACTTGATGTAATATGCAACTTTAATGATGAAAATATATTCCTTTTATTAGAATCTATTTTGTTATTTAATAATAAAAAAGTGTGAGCAATTTATAATGATTTAATTTTGAAAAAAAATGATGAAATAGCCATCATGAATGCTATGAGTAGTCAAATTGTCAATGTTTATTTTTGTTTAAAACTATTAAAAACTGGGGCTTCTATTTGGGAAATTTCTCAAGTAACAGGTGTTGCTTCGTATTTTGTAACCAATTATCAATCAAAATTTAAAAATGTAAGTTTAAGTAAATTAAAAGCGATAATTTTAGAACTTTATAATCTAGAAATAATGATTAAATTATCTAAAATTGATAAAAGAAACGGCTTTAAAGAGTTCATCTTGAAATCAACAACACTTTAAATATGTTATATTTTTTGTATAAAATTATATAATATTCAACATAAATATATTGAGGATAACAATGAATAATAATGATGAAAAAGTAATTCCAAATAATGAAGATGAAATAAAAGATTCTGAAAAATCAAAATCTGAAAAAAATTCATCTGATAAAGTAATTGAAAATAGTGGAGAAAAAATTGAGAATTTCATATCAAAAGATGAATATCATTCTTGTATAGAAAATATCTCGGTACTTTTCCTTTATCCAGAAACTGTTTCATTAATAAAAACAGATTCAATATTACAAAATTTAGTGTCAGATTTGATTAATATCATCCATACATATGAAGAAAATGCAAAAATTACTGACGAAAAAACAGAAGATTTAACAATTGCTTATAAAACAGTTTTAAATAAAGAACCAGTACTTAAAAAAATAAGTAAAGATGAATATGCAGACTTAGAAGATAAGGTTTCTTTTTTACCAATTTACATTAAAAACACTCTTAAAAAAGAATGATCTGAAGTGATTAGTTCATTTAATGGTAATTTAAGTTTAATTTCAGTTTTACAAAATAACTCAAATACCGGAACTCATAATAATAATAATAATAATAATAATAATAATAATAATAATAATAATTCAACAAATACAAACAAAACTGAAACTGTTGAAACAGAAAAGGTTAATAATTTTAATAATAACGCTTCTACCAACAATTTTAACAAGAAAGAGTTTGTTGAAAAAAATGTTGATATGAATCAAATGGCTGATCAAATTTTAAATCAACAAGCTTCAATTTTATTAAATAAAGATATTAGAGATAATAAATTTTATCAATTTGATTCTAAACCATCAGTTTTCATTTGATCAAAGTGAGTTTATTATGGTTTAGCCTTCTTATTTTCTTTACTTTCATTAGCATGGTTTGGGATGTTGTTATTTTCAGAACAAGGATATTTTTATTTTGGTAATATTCCTGAAAATCCAGAAAAAATAACTTTAGAAGCTTTCAAAAGTACATACGCATCAAAAATATCGTCTTTTGGACCTTCTGGAACCTCTTCTATAACATCATGGATATTGATAATGATGATTTTATTAATGTGTTTTTCTACTGTTAAAAAAATGATTGCTCTTTTTGGCAAAAATGTTAATGATAATATAAAATATAGCCAAAGATCTAGTTATACTTTTATGATTGTTGCAATATTCGTTTTAACTATACTAAGTCCATTCTGAAATTTAATATTTACAGGCGGAACTGTTGGTGATGGCGCTAATCATTTTAAATGATTAAGCTCCGTTGATAATTATAAAGATGTAGCATTTACTATGAAAGTATTTGATGGTGAAACACCGAAAGCAACTTTTGTAATCCAAAATTATAAGTATATCAGTTTAATGAAAGCTATTTCAGCACTTTCTTATGTATCAATAGCTATTGTTAGCTTGATTGTTATTACTTCTATTGTATTGCGTGTAACCGCACCAAAACCTGATCAAAAAAGAATTGCCGATGAAATTTCAAGATATAAAGAAGAAATCAAATCTGGAAAAATTGATGCTTCATCAATTATGGGAGATGGCGGACCATTTGGCGGAATGGGGAGAAGTCCTTTTAGCATTTTTTAATGCCAACCATTTTCAATCAAAAAGAAATGAAATACAAAATAGGATGGAAGAAATTTTTCATCAAATTTTGTTTCCCATTATTCCCAGTTAAAATAACATCTTCAATTTATCTAATGGTTTTCCTTGGAGCTCTATTCGGGTTAAGATTAGTCTTAGGGTTATTTGGCGTTCCTGTTGTTGGGCTTGGATTTAAGATATCATTTGCATGATTACCAATTTATATATGTGGTTTTTTTTATGGGCCAATAGTAGGACTAATTTTTGGGGCAGTTATGGATACTGTCTCTTTTTTTGTGTTTGGTG
>JBOFSS010000134.1:0-26182 GCA_051651665.1 Mycoplasma sp. | reverse complement strand
ACCATCTTTACCAGCTAGTAAATAGTTGGTTTTTTTTGTCACAGAGTTAGTCACTTTACAATTATATATATCTTCTAAAATATTTTTTATTTTATCTCTTGAGATAGAAAATGATCCTGTAATTACAATTACTTTATTTTTATATTTTTCATATTCTGTTTTTTGAGAAATTTCTTTCAATTGTTCATAATCATCACTTTTATCTTCAATTAGAAGTGTGTTAATTCCAGATTCTTTAATTTTTTGATAAGTATTGTTTCATTCTTCGTTTGAAAAGTATTCCAAAATATCATTAGCAGTGATTTCTCCAATGATGTGAATAGCTATTAACTCTTCATAAGTTGCTTGTGATAGTTTTTCTAATGTCTTATATTTTTTTGCCAGTATTTTAGCTGTGCTATATCCAATATTTTTAATTGCCAAACTAGCTACTAATCTCTCTAAAGAAACTTCCTTTGACTTTTCTATGGCATTAACTAAATTTGAAAAAGATTTTTCTTTGATATTAATATCTAAATTAAATACTTGCTCTTTTTTATTTTTAAGTTTATATAAATCCCATTCACTTGCAATGATATCATTGTCAAACAATTTACTTATTATTGCATATGACATTCCTTCAATATTCATAATTTTTCTACTAACAAAGTATTCGATATTTCTTTTAATCTTTTCTTTACATAATTTATTAACACAAAAAATATCTTGAATACCATCTAATCTAGTTAATTTAGTTCCACATGATGGACAATTTGTAGGTTCTGGAAATTCTTGTAAATCTTTGTCCTCATTTTTTTCTACAACATTTTTGACATAAGGGATAACATCACCCGCTTTATATATTTCTATTGTGCTGTTAATTTTAATATTTTTCGTTTTTATAAATTCGAAATTATGAAGCGTTGCATAACTAATTAAAGATCCATCTAACAAAATAGGTTCTAATTTTGCTATATAAGAAATTTTTCCTGTTCTACCAACATTCAATTCAATATCTAATATTTTTGTAGCAACAATATTGGCAGGAAACTTATAAGCAACAGCTCATTTTGGATATTTACTCGTACTGCCTAAATTGTCATAATACTGAATTTGATTTAACTTCATTACTAGTCCATCAATTTCATAATTTAAAGTTTCTCTTTTAGTTGTAATTTCATCAATGTAGTTGAAAATATCCGTTGAACTCTTAAACGTTTTAATTAAATTAGAAACTTTAAAATTATTTTGATTCAATCAGTCTAAACACTCTGTTTGCGTTTTTAATCCTAAAACTTGAGGATTAGGAATATTATACATAAATGCTTTAAGCTTTCTATTTGCTGCAACGGAAGAATCTAAATTTCTAACACTGCCAGAAGCTGCGTTTCTGGGGTTTGAAAACTTTTTATCCAAATTTTTATTGATTTCTTGAAAATCATTTATATCAATATATATTTCTCCACGGACTTCGATTATTAAATCTTTATATTTTTCATCAATAAATAATGGGATATCTTTTATTGTTCTAACATTTGTAGTAACTTCTTCCCCAGTAATCCCATCACCTCTGGTAACGGCGTATTTTAATTCACTATTTTCATAAATAACGGAAATAGAAAGTCCATCAATTTTTGGTTCTATAACAAAGTCAACTTCATTATTAGATTCAACATAAACATTATTCATAAATTTTACAATGTCTTGATGATTAAATGCATTTTCTAACGAAAGCATTGGATGAACATGATTTATTTTATTAAACTTTTCATTAACAATGCCACCAACCCTTGAAGTTGGTGAATTAGGTAATTTAAGTTCTGGATTCTCTGTTTCTATTTTTATCAATTCATTTAAATGTTGATCAAATACCGCATCACTAACAGATGACTCATTTGAAGAATAATATTCAAAGCTTCATCTATTCAATAATTCAGTTAATTCTTTAACTCTATTTTCAATTTCTTTTTTCATAATACTACACATTCGTTATAACTGCCACCGAAGTCATGATTGATAATATTATACCCATATAGATAAAATATGAGTAGTTAATTTTCGTGGATTGATTTATGTATTTTATAACTACCAAAAGAACAGGAGATGCCAGACAAACAAATAGAACAGAAAAATCTGGAACAAAATTAATTAATTGGAAATTTTGAAAAATAGAAAGCAAATTAGAAGAGATTGGATTTCAAAATAAAAGTGCTGATAAAATTGGTCAATCTAAGTGTGGCGAACTCATCTTTCTTTTTGTGTTACTAGATGTAAAAATATCTCTTGAAAAAGATAATTTTACATTATAGATAGAGAAAATAAATAAACCTATATTCATTAATCAAAATAAAATATTAATTAATATTGATTTAATTGAGTCTCCAGTTAAAATAACAGGTGGAGTTCCCATCGAGCTAATAATCCATATGTCATAATACAATTTAAAGTTCTTGTCGCTTAAAAAGTATATTACAGAAGCAATAGCAATAGAAGTGATCGATACAAGAAGTATCCAGTTCGCATTTTCAAACATAAAATCATCAATTCTTTTATTAACTCGTTTTGCAACTTGTGATGACTTATAAAAGAAATAACCACTATAAATAGTAATCACAACCGCCAAAACAATGAATCCAATATATAACTCATTCCTTAATGAAAGAGATATCAATAGTAAAGTCGAGAAAAACATCAATACATTATAATTGGTTGCATCTTCTTTTTTAGTTCTATAAGAAACAAAGACTGCAATTAAATTGATGGCAATTGACACTATTAAAAAATTAATATCAAAAAAACAACCAGCCAACACTGTATTGTTAATAACAAATATAGCAGTATTTGAATCTAACTCATTTTGTTTTAATCCATGAACATAAATCAATCAAAGACTAAAAAGGAAAACTCATCTAAAACTATTAAAAACCAAACCTAATGAACTAATGAAAATACCAGTTAAAAATAGTATTAAAATAGAGTTTCATTTTATACTAAACTTATTATTTAAAAAAATATTCATAATCACTAAACTTCCGAAAATAGCGTAAATTAATGAAGTTGTTCATGTATAGAATATTCTAATTTCATGATCATTTATAATTTTAAATTTATCAATGAATGTATTAATCATCAGATTCAACAAGTTTGTATGCACTTCATTAGATTGAATTATTCCAGATGATAAACTTGATGAATCTAATAATCAATTAATCTCAGGCGTTGTATATGTCCTTGTAATAATATATCCAATCGAAAAAGAAATCATCAATAATATAAAAATTAAGATTTTTTTGTAATCAATATAATAAGTAATAAAAAACCATCTCCAATTAAGAGCGTAAATAAACAAGAATATACATTGAATAATAGCTAATATTAATAAGATGTATTTCAATTCGACATTGAACAATAGTAAAGGTAGAGTTATAAAAGAAAAGATGCTAAAAAGTGTTAAAAATCCAGTTATTAAAAATAACTCTGAAGAAAGATAAATATTAGCTCTCTTATAAAGTTTTCCAAGACAGAAACTATTAATTAATATAATTAATAAAATTAATATAATTGAAATATACATATCTATATTTATAAATTAATATTGATGAAATTAATAAAATATTAATCTTTTGTGAAATATATAGTGGAGACACTATGCAAAATAAATCACATTCTAACCGTGGTATGTTCTTAGAAACATTAATAAATCAAACTTCTTGATATTATGAAAACAATCAAATTGCTTTAATTTCAAAAAGACATATACCAACTACAATATATGAACGTGATGGTAATATGGCTAAAGTAAAGTTAGAATCTAAATCATGTTCTGATTATTATGGCTCATATAAACGTTATATGATTGATTTTGAAGCTAAGCAAACAATGAACGAGTTTTTCATTACAGCAAATATCAAGAAGCATCAAAGAGCTCATTTAAAAATTTGTTATGATTTTGGAATAATTACTTTCTTACTAATTCACTTTATTGCTTTTGATAAATACTTTGCATGTCCTTACTCTAAACTATCAGAAGTCATTATAAAATCTAAGATTCCATTTGAATGATTTAAAAATAATGCTTTTGAATTAGAAATTATTTTTCCTGGTATTTTAAATATTTCCGATTTTTTAGAAACCCAAATAATTTACAATAATTAAAAATATGTTGATAACATTATTATGAGGTATTAAAAATGTCTGAAAAAAAATATATAGCAATAGATCGTGATAACTGCATCTGTTGTGGAGCTTGTGTTATTGCTTCTGAAAATAAATGCGACTTTGTTGATGGTAAAGCATGAGCTGAAAAAGTTGTGTTTGATAATCCTGAAGAAATTAGTGAAGTGTGTCCTGTTGATGCTGTACACGCAGTTGATGAAGCTGGATATGATGAAGCTAAAGCAAAGTACGGTTTATAATCACTAATTCAAAATATTAATAAAATAGCCAAATGGCTATTTTTTTGTATAAAAAAATATCTCTTGAAGGAGATATCTATATATAAAATCTTATTCATCTCTATTACGCAATAGCGTAATTATAATAAATCTATGTAATGATTAATTTGAGTTATTAATAATTGCTAAACGAGATTTAATTCTATTTGCTTTATTCTTGTGAATTCTTTTACATTTTGCAGCTTTGTCCACAACTGAATAAGCATTCACTAGAGATTGTTCATCTTTATTGATTTTTGCTTTTTTAATTGTTGTTCTTACTTCAGAAATTTTAGAATGATTTAATTTGTTTTTCTTTTTGTCCTGAGCATGTCTTTTTTTGTTTGATTGAATATTTGCCATTAATTGACCTTTCTATTACATAAAATACTAATAAATTATAATATATTTTCTAAATTTTTATATAATATTTTAGTTAGTATTAATATGTATTAATCAAAATTTATAAAAAAATGTGATTTTAAGTCAATTTTAATAGGAGTTATAATATGCAAATGTTTTGAATTCTGCTGTTGTTAGCAGTTCCTTTATTGATTTTCTTTATTTGAAGATCTAAAAAGAAGAAAAAGAATGCCGGAAATGAACCAATGTCTGGTAAAAAGAAAAAACAAGATAGTGAAACTTGAAATACAATAAAAACTTATTTAAAAAATAAAGGTTTTACAGGTAGAGAAATTATCGAGTTATTTGTTGTTAAAAGACCAGATGGAAAAGATACTTCTAACTTAACTAAAGAACAAAAAAAAGAATATGCAATGAAAGAAAAAGAACAAAAAGCTCTTGATAAAATTGCAAAAAAACAAGATCCAAAAGAATTTAAAAGAACTAAAAAACAAAGAAAAGAAGATATTGCTAAAAAACCAGAGCAATGAATGTTGTTATTTACAACAAGAAATGCAAAGACAAAAGAAATTGATGAACCTCAATTAATTGAAGCAAATATCAATTATATTAAAAAATCTAAAAAAGAAAATGAAAGAGTTATTACTGTTAATGACAAATTAGATTTTGAAAAAGAAATGATATGAATCAAACCTCTTAAAGATAAAGAGGATGAACAAGAGAAAAAAGCAAGAGAAATCCAAGAAAAGAAAGACTTAAAAAACGAAAAAAGAAAAGAAAAGAAATCTTTATTCAAAAAACCTTCTTCTAAAGATAACAAAACTTCTAACAACACTTCAGCTGAATGAGTCCCAACTGATGTTAAATCAGAGAAAAAAAATAAAGATGTAAAACAACAAGAAGTTAAAAAAGAAACTAAGAAGAAATAATGCACAAACCCCGTATAGCTTTTTTTGGAACACCTTGAATAGCACAACAATGTCTAGAAGAATTACTACTTTTAGACATTGATTTAGTATGTGTTGTTTGTCAACCAGATAAACAAAAAGACCGTAAAGGGAATATTATAAATTGTGCTGTTAAAGAGTTTGCACTTAATAAAAATATAACTGTTCATCAACCAGAAAAAATTGATCAATTACACGATGTGTTAAAAGATCTTAATTTAGATTTGATTGTTACATGTGCATACGGGCAATTTGTAACAACCAGAATTTTAGAATTACCAAAATATGGTTGTGTTAATTTGCATGCATCTTTATTGCCAAAGCTTAGAGGTGGTGCTCCAATTCACTGAGCAATTATTAATAACGAAAAAGAAACTGGCATTTCTTTAATGTATATGGTTAAAAAAATGGATGCTGGTAATGTTTTATTTCAGAATAAAACAAACATTTCAGAAACTGATACGTATGACACACTATTAATAAAATTAGCAAATCTTGCTAGAGAAATGATTTCACAAAACATCTTAAAAACATTGGATAAAAATATAGTATCAATTGAACAAAATGAATTAGATGCAACATTTGGATATAATATTAAAAAATCAGAAGAGTTAATTGACTTTAATAAGTCTGTAGAACTAGTTGATTGTCAAGTTAGAGGATTATATTCCAAACCAATGGCTAAGGTGAATTTAGATGGTAATATATTTAAAATACATAGTTGTTATAAATCCAATATAATATCTAACTCTAAACCTGGCACAATTAATTTAATTAACAAAGATGGAATATATGTTAGTACAAATGATTTTGATATTATAATAACTAAAATACAACCACCTAATAAAAGTGCTATCTTAGTGAAAGACTATATTAATGGTTCACATAATATAAAAGTTGGAACAATAATAAACGAGGGAACAAATGGATAAAAAATTAATTAGGAATTTTTCAATAATTGCTCACATTGATCATGGGAAATCAACACTTAGTGATAGAATTATCGAAAATACAAACACTCTTTCAAAAAGAGAAATGCAAAATCAAATATTAGATTCTATGGACATTGAGAGAGAACGTGGAATCACTATTAAATTAAATGCTATTCAAATCAAATACAATGCAAAAGATAATCAAGAGTATTATTTCCATTTAATTGACACACCTGGTCATATTGATTTCACTTATGAAGTTTCTAGAAGTCTAGCAGCTTGTGAGGGTGCTTTATTAGTTGTAGATGCTGCTCAAGGGATTGAAGCACAAACATTAAGTAATGTTTATCTGGCGCTTGAAAATAACCTAGAAATAATTCCAGTTATAAATAAAATAGATTTACCATCAGCTGATGTAGAACGTGTAAAAAAAGAAGTGGAAGATGTTATTGGTCTTGATTGTTCTAATGCTCCTTGTATTTCAGCTAAAGCCAACTTAAATATCGTTGATGTTTTAGAAGCTATTGTTAAATATGTACCAGCTCCCACAGATGCTGATGATAACGGAAAATTAAGGGCTCTAATTTTTGATTCATATTATGATTCTTATAAAGGAGTTATTTGTTTCATTAGAATAAAACAAGGAACTATTAAAGTTGGTGACAGAATAAAAATGATGCAAACTGGTGGCGAATATATCGTTACTGAAGTTGGTGTTAGAACTCCTAAAAATGTTAATAGAGATATTTTAGTGGCAGGTGAAGTTGGATGAATTGCAGCTGCAATAAAAACTATAAAAGATATTGCTGTTGGTGATACTATAACATCAACAGAAAATCCATCAGATGATCCCCTCCCTGGTTATAAGAAAGTATTACCAATGGTTTATTCTGGTTTATATCCAATTGATACTAGTAGATATGAAGATATGAAAGAAGCAATGGCTAAAATTTCATTATCAGATGCTTCATTAGTTTTTGAATATGAAACTTCACAAGCTTTAGGTTTTGGTATTCGTTGTGGTTTCTTAGGTTTATTACATATGGATGTTATCAGAGAGAGAATTGAAAGAGAATACAACATTGACCTAATAACAAGTGCACCAAGTGTTAGTTATAAAGTTACTAAATCTAATAATGATGTTGTTTTTATTGATAACCCAAGTTTATTGCCAGATCCTACAATTGTTAAATACATTGAAGAACCAATCGTTAGATTAACTATTGTTGTTCCAGAAGAATATCTAGGTTCTGTAATGGAACTATGTCAAGATTTTAGAGGAATATATGAAGATTTAGAATATGTTGATGGAACCCGTAGAAAATTAAAATATGAAATGCCATTAGGTGAAATTATGTATTCTTTCTTCGATAAGTTAAAATCTGTATCAAAAGGGTATGCAACTATGGATTATGAATTAGTTGGGTATAAAAGAGATAGACTTGTTAAAGTTGATATTTTATTGAATGGTGACAAAGTTGATGCCTTATCATTCATCACTCATTATGATTTTGCTCAAAAGAAAGCAAGAGTTATATGTGAAAAACTAAAAGACTTAATTCCTAAACACCAATTCGAAATCCCTGTACAAGCTGCTATTGGTGGTAAAATTATTGCTAGAGAAACAATCAAAGCTATGAGAAAAAATGTTTTAGCTAAATGTTATGGTGGAGATATTACACGTAAGAAAAAATTACTAGAACAACAGAAGAAAGGTAAGGAAAAATTAAAAGCTATTGGGACTGTAAGTGTTCCTCAAGATGTATTTGTTAAAGTCTTAACTGACTAATAATACAACTTCTTTTTAATTTAAATATAATATGAATAATAAAGATTTCTTTTCCAAAAATTTTTATGAGTTGTTAGAAGTTGAACAAAACTCAAGCATTGATTTGATCAAATCTAATTTTCATAAATTAGCAAAAAAATACCATCCAGATGTTTGCAAAGATGCTGATGCTAACAAAAAGTTTGCTAGATTAAATGAAGCTTACCAAACTTTAAGAGATACTAATAAACGTAATCTCTATGATTTGCATTTATCGGAAAATAAAAATTCTAATTCTAAACATAAATTTAATTCTGATGTTTTTGATGTTACTATATTAGACAGTTTCTTAAAGAAACCATTTAATAAAATTGCATTAGATAATTTGACTGCAAAATTATCAGGTGATTTAGAGTTTTTATTATATGAATATTTTTGAATTACATTTTGATCAGGTTCTAAAATTTGTGAAAAATTATTGTACAATCAATCAGCACACTTATTCTTTAAATACTTCACATCAAAAAAACCTGTTAAAGAATTTTCAAATGAGTTAATTAAATTTTATAAAAATAATGAAAATAAAATTTTTAGTCATAATAAATCTGTTTATAAAGAATCAATAGAAAATATCTCAAATGAATTAAAATTAAATGATTCGGTTGAGATCTATAATCAAGTAATCAACTTGATTAATGAGGATAATATCTTTGATCAAAATGGAACGCAAGTTATAGCCACACTATTTATCAATGAAACTATATCACTTCTAGAACTATTTGAAACCTTATTTGCAAAGCATAAGGATAAAGAAAATATTCAGGGTTCAAATGGTAAATTAAGTGCAAAAAAAGTGGGATGATCCACTGGGACAATCCTCACTTGTGTAATTATAGCGCTATTAATGATTTACTTTTTAAACTAAATTATTTATTGTTAATGAATAGCAAGTCTTTTGTACATTTATTTGTTAATATAAGTGGTTTATTATTATGTATTACAATCGTATCTTCGATTCTAACTCCACCAACATTAGCTTTATAAATCCCTGGTTCAACAGTTATTACATGATTATTTTTTAATTCAATATTTACATTCGGACTAACAACCGGAAGTTCATGAACTTCCATCCCAACGCCATGACCAGTACCATGACCAAATAAACCTTTATATTCAGTTGAATCAATAAAATCTCTACAAGCTTTATCGACTTCAAATGTTGTGTTTCCTATAATTGACTTTTCAAGACCAAGGGCTTGTGATTTTTTTACAGTTTCATATATCTTTATCATTTCATCATTATTACATTTTGTGCCGACTACAAAAGTTCTTGTCATATCACTAGCAAATGAATCATACATACAACCACAATCAATTGTCACCATATCACCATCTTGAATAATGTAATCAGTTGGTTGATGGTGTGGGTATGAACCATTTATTCCTGCAGCAACAATAGTATCAAACGAGTTCTTAGTAGCGCCTAATTCAATGAATTTTATCGCTATTTTTTTTGCTACTTCTTTTTCAGAAATCCCTGGTTTGATTCATGTTAAAACTCAATTAACAGTTTCGGTTAGTATATCTGCCGATTTTTTTAATTTTTGAATTTCTTCTTCTGATTTAATAATTCTTAAATCTTTAGAATTGAATAATTCATATTTCATTTCTGATAATAATTCTAAATCTGATAATTTAAAATATTCTTTTTCAACTAAAATATTATCAATTTCCATTTCTTTGCAATACTTATAAATCAATTCCCTAGGATTCATGCCAGGGCTAGAATTAATGCAGATAACATCATCAAAATCTTTTAAATTATTTTTAGCCAATAATATATACCTAGTATCTGTAATAAATATTTTTTTACCAATTTTATTAATTAGCACAAATCCAAGACTTGTTTTTATATTTGTAAATCAATATCTATTCACTTCTGATATTAAAAGCATACCATTAGCGTTTGATGACTCAATTGTTTTTAAAACTATTTCATTTTTATTCATATTTTCTCCATTATAATTTTAATTATATATCTTTTTTGTGTATGTATGGTCTAATGGACCTGATCCTTTACCTAAATTCATTTTAGATTCTAAAATATCGCTTAAATATTTTTTTGCATTTGAAATTGATTGTTCAATTGTTTGTCCGTTGGCTAAATTACAAGCAATTGCAGATGACAGTGTACAACCTGTGCCATGAGTATTTTTATTATCTTTTTTTACACCATAAAATCATTTTATGCCCGTTGAGTCACACAATACATCATTAGCATCATTTAAATTATGACCACCTTTTAAAAGTGTTGGTATCAAATATTTTTCATACAACTCATTTGCAGCTTTTTCCATATCATCAACACTCTTTATTTGTCTATTCAAGAGTTTTTCAGCTTCTGGGATATTTGGAGTGATTAATGATGCTAATGGAAAGAGTTTTGTAGTTAATCCTAAAAATGCATCATTATCTAGTAATGAATGTCCACTAGTAGAAACCATGACTGGATCTAATATAATATTTTTAGCATTATATTTAATTAAGTTCTTTGAAATAGATTCGATAATTTCTAAATTAGATACCATACCAATCTTTATAGCATCAGGAAAAATGTCTTCAAAGATAGATTTAAATTGACTATCGATAAAAGTTTTAGTGATGTCAAATACATCATCTACACCTTGTGTATTTTGAGCTGTTAAAGCTGTAATAATGCTCATTCCATAACATTGATGAACAGTAAATGTTTTTAAATCAGCTTGAACCCCTGCTCCGCCACTACAATCAGAACCGGCAATTGTTAGAATTTTTTTAATCATGATCTTTAATTACTCTAGATAATTTACTCCTTATTTTACTAATGTGTTCTCTTATCTCATTACTTTCAAATATATCAGAGATGATAGCAACACCTGCAATATTGATGCCTGTGAATTTTTCAATATTATCCAATTTTATTCCACCTATTGCAACAACAGGGATATTAACATTATTAACAATTAGTTTTAATTCTTCAAAAGATACAATTGAAGCGTCAGTTTTTGAATTAGTAGGAAATATTGTACCAACACCTAAATATGTGGCACCATCTTTTTCAGCTTGTTTGGCTTCGCTCAAATTGGAAACAGAAACTCCAATAATCTTTTTATCTCCAAGTATTTGTTTAGCTTCTGCTATTGTGCCATCATTTTGCCCTATGTGAACACCACAAGCATTTATTTCTTTTGCTATATCAACATAATCGTTTATTATTAAATGAACATTATGTAAATCAGTTAATAATTTAACTTTTTGAGCTAACTTTATAATACTACTCTCATGCAAATTTTTCAATCTTAGTTGTAAGATTGAGACACCAGATAGTAAGACTTCATTTATTTTTTCTAAAAAAAACTTCTCATCATTAATTCTTGCTGGAGTTATAGGATAAATCAATAATTGTCTATTAGATAACTTCATAAAAAGTTCCGAAATCTAATTCAAATGCTTGAATTCTATATATTTCATCAATTAAAAAATTTCTGAAACTTGCGTTACCACAATCTAAGTTATTATTTAAAGCCTTTTGACCGCATAATCCATATAAGTTAGTCATGGTAACACATGATTCTAAATTATCACAACCGCTAGCAATTGCTGCTGCCAATAACGCTCCTAATATACAACCAGATCCTGAAACCTTTTGCATTATTTTATGGCCTCCACATATAGCATAAGTTTTTTTATGATCTGATATGATATCTATTTTACCAGTTACACAAATAATGGATTCAAGTTTACTTGATAAAAGTCTACAAAATCTTGCTATTAACTTAACATTAGAACTTTCTATTTCATAGTATTTACTAGCTTCGATTCCATCGCCAATGATTTGATCATATACTAATGATTTGATTTCTGTTAAATTCCCTTTGATAACTGTTGGTTTGTATTTTTTTATTATTTTTTTGATAAATTTTTTTCTACATTTAGAAACATTTATTCCAACTGGATCTAAGACAATTGGGATTTTATTTTCCTTAGCACAATTCAAAGATTTGATAGTTGATTTAATTAAATCTTTATTTAATGTTCCGATATTAATGTAAATTACTTTTGATTGTAAAGTGATATCTTTTGATTCTTTATGATAATCAGTCATTATAGGATGAGCATCAACTGCTAATAAAGCATTGGCACAATCATTCATACTAACAACATTTGTGATGCAATGTACTAATGGATGTTCACTTTTTATTTTTTTAAAAATTTCTGATGTATTGATTTTCATATAGTAATTTTACTAATATTTTATTAAATAAAATTATTTTTTTCTATAAAAGATAAGACCATACTTTTGAATCTCTCTGTCTCATCATTATGTGGGTTATGTCCTGAATTTGGAAAGATTTCATATTTAATATTATTATTAATAATTTTAAAAACTTGAAACGATTCTAATGGATCAATTACAAGATCGTGTTTACCAGAAATTACAATTGAAGGCACTTTAATTCTCTCAATCGCTAAGTTATTTAACAATAAAATTTTTTTATCAGTAATTTGCATAATATATTTTAAATATAATATTTTTTCTATTTTTGTTAATGATACTGAGTGTTTTTTTACATCGTAAAAATCTTCAATACTTTTTGTTATTTTATAGTTTTCTTCATTTAATGTTTCAATAAGGTTTTGTATTTTTCTCAAACTAACAGCTTTCAAACTTGAGTTAATAGGCGATACAAAAATAATATTGGTTATATTAAAATTTTCTTTTGCAAATTCATGACACTTAACAGCTCAAGAAGCACCAGCACTATGACCAACTATTATTAAATTTTTGGTTCTAACTTTTTTTAAAAGACCCTCAATAATTTTGCAACAATGTTCGATTGTTAATCCTTGTTGCATATCATAATCTTTATTATCGCCATGTAGTGGCATTGTATAAGCTAAAAAGTCAAAGTTTTTTTGTTCTGCAATATCGATCATTTGAGGCATTGCGTTTGCATCAGAAAAAATTCCGTGAAAAAAAATTATTGTATTTTCAGGATTATTTTTTCTTTTTTGATTTAGGTGTTTTTCGTTGATCATGTGTAACCACTCCTAAAATTTCATGATATCTTTTGATACCATCTTCTGTTTTTCCATCAAATTGAATTATATTATCGTGAATCAAAACTGTTCTATCACATAAGTCATGAATAGTTTCTTCATTATGACTAATAATTATTAGAGTTGTATCTTTTTGTTTGGCTAATTCATTAATTCTATTTTTAAATTTTGTATTAAATTCAATATCTCCAACAGATAAAGCTTCATCAATAATTAATATTTCAGGTGATAAATGAAGTGCTATTGATGCTGCTAATTTTGCATTCATTCCTGCACTATATCTTTTAAGTTCTTGATCAATATATTGTTCAAGGTTGGCAAATTCAATTATTTTATCAACAGATTCTTTTATTTCTTTTTTAGAATAACCAAGAATAGCTCCTCTAATATAAATGTTTTCTCTTCCTGAAAAATTTCCCTCAAGACCAGAACCAACATCTAAAATGGCCGTTATTCTTCTATTTACTTTAATTTTCCCACTTGAAGGGATAACAGCTTTTGATAAAATTTTAACAAATGTTGACTTACCAGCACCATTTTTACCAATGATAGCTACTTTCTCACCTCTATGGATAGTTAAATCAATATTTGAGAGTGCATGTTTAGTTTCTCTTTTTACTCAAGGTGCAATTATTAACAATAATCTTTCTCAGTCATTTCGACAAAGATAGTAATTTTTCGTAAGGTTTGTAACTTGAATATCTATTTCATTATTTTTTTTCATAAAATCCTCTACATAATATCCAATAAAAACTTTTTAGTAGTTTTATTCACAAAATAACCAATTGAGATGAATAGAGTTGTGAATCCAAAGAACGAAACTATACCATATCATTCATTATATATATTTGGTACAAATGCACTTGCATAACCCATGGTACTGGACCTTATTCCATTAACTATAAAGTTAAATGGATTTACTTGTAAAATAATATTTAATGTAGATGTTAAATCACCACTACCATCAGCCCCAGCTGGCATAACAAAAACACCTGATATTCAACCAAGTAACATCGGGATTATTCCAATAATATTTTGCATATCTCTTGAAATTGCTACAAGTGAGGATAAGAAATAACTTCATGAACACATAAATATAAACATAAGAATCATAATTACCGGGAGTTCAAAAGAATGTCAAGTAACAACTGGATTCCCACTAACTCCATTAAAAATCATAGAAATAACAAAAGCAGCAAATATCATAATTGATCCAACTATAAATTTACTAAGATTTACAAAAATTGGCGGAATTGAAGGAGAAACACCAAAACTTTTAGAGATTCATGAATAATCCCGTAAAGAAGTGGGCCCAGATAATAAAATATCACCACAATAATTTCATGTAAGAACACCAATTATTAATCATTGTAAATTATGAAATTCTTTCCCCTCAAAAATAAAATTATCTTGAGATCCTGAACCTGTTGAAAAAGCGAATCAATACATAAATACCATTAGTGCTGGTTGTAAGAATAATCAAAACCAAGATAGGATTGATGCTTTGTATTTTCTTTTCATATCAACAATTGACATTTTTCATATTATTGATCAGTTTTTCTTTAAATTAAATATTAGTGAATTCATATTAATTAATTATATATAATTATCAATATGAATAAACAAAAATTTATAGACTATATAATTAAAAAAAGATTTTTAAGACAAACTCCATTGAAACAAATCATGTTTAAAAAGATTAATTCAACAAATAAAAATCTTCTAAACGTAATAACAAATCAGAATGAACTCAATGAATATGTCTATCCACTAAATTCTTTTTTCTCTGACTTTTTTATAATCAAACCTTATATAAATATTAATATTAAAAAATTCTCAACAAATGTAGATATAGTTATTATTGATACAAAATACCAAATTGTTGACACTTTTCAAAACACATACAAGATAGATAGTCTTCCTAAAGAATACCTTAAATATTCGAAAATTATTTTAGCACCTGGAAATATCAATCACTTAGGTTTATTTATTGGTGAAAAAATAAAATTTAGACGACCTTTAATAATTAAATAATATTAATATATAATGAATTTGAAGAGAGGTTGAATTTTGTTTCTCTGAATTAATAACTTAAAAAAATATATTTTTTTCAATTAACAAAATGTGTATATTACAGCACCTATCTTATGAAAGAGGTTTAATATGAATATCTATGATTTCAAAATATTAAATAATAAAGGTGTTGAAATTGATTTCAACACTTACAAAGGGAAGGTTTTACTTATTGTAAATACGGCCACAAGATGCGGTTTTACAAAACAATATGCAGAACTCCAATCTCTATATGAAGAATTAAAGAACTCTAACTTTGAGATACTGGATTTTCCATGTAATCAATTTTTAATGCAAGCTCCAGGAACTGATCAAGAAATAGAAAACTTTTGTTCAATAAATTACCATACAACTTTTGAAAGATTCAAAAAAATTGATGTCAATGGTAAAAATCAACATGCAATATATGAATTTTTAAAAAGTAATGACCATGAAAATAAGTCAAAAAGAATTAAATGAAACTTTACTAAATTCTTGATTGACAAAAATGGCGATATTGTTAAAAGGTTTGATCCAGCTATTACTCCATTTGAAATGAAAGAAATTATTATTAGTTATATAAATAAATAAATAGAAAAAACCTCCAACATAAATTGGAGGCTTTATATTAATATGGTGCTGAAAAAGGGACTTGAACCCTTAAGATATTACTATCGGTGGATTTTGAATCCACTGCGTCTGCCATTCCGCCACTCCAGCATATATTTAATTTTATAATAAAATAAAATTAAATAAAAAAAATTACCAAATAATTGGTAATTTTAAGCTTTTTGTTTGTTTATTATTCGAATTTAAGAACTGAATCTTCTTCGACTACAACAATAAATTTCTTTTTGTTTCCAGCAAAAGCAATAGAGTTACTGATGTTAACTGGATTGATAATAGTTAATATTGTAAGACATGCTAAGAACATTAAGTTTAAGTTAATATTTAATGCAAAACCTGTTTCTTTATTTGTAAAGATATTAACATAATTTGCTGATTGAGTTATTGGAGCAATGAAGACAGTTGTAACAATAGCAAATAAAGCTCCGATAATATCATTGATACTTTTAACTGTTTTCATGTATTCAATAATAATTGTTCATTGATTCATATAAGTTGTACCAAAGGTATTGCCCATATCTTTGTCACCACCAATTGCAAAGTAATTTAAAGTTATATCAAGAACTGTTCAAATTCCAAGAAATAATAATGGTCATATAATAAAACCAAATAAATTCACATTGAATGTTGTTCATGAAAATCTTTTAGAATCTTCCATTCTTAAACATTTTGTTTTTCCAATAACAAAGTTAGCATAAATTAATGAAAGAATTGGACCTAAGAAAGGAATATAATGCAAAATGTTTTGACGATATATTTTTCCGCTTCTATTAATTTTTAATTTTTGTTGAGCATCTTCATAAATAAAAATCCTTTTAGATTCTTTTGATGAAGGGATAGCGATTTCTTGTTCATTATTGTTCATTGAGTTTTTCCCTTTTTTGATAACATATTTATTATATACTAAAAATTGTCAAAACATTATTTTTTAGATATTTCAATTTACAAAAAAACAAAATATTTATTTTTTTTTATAAAAAAGTGAAATCCTTAATGGAGGTAATATGGAAAAAATACATGAAAAAAAGAAAAATTCAATAATTGCAGGCGCGAAATTCAATAATACAATGGGTTTTGCATATGGAATGGGGTTTAATTTAGTTAGTAACTTAATTTCTAATGTGACAAGTACAGTTGCACAAGATATATATAATAAAAATCCTAATCCTGCAGATTATAAAGCTAATATGTTTAATTGAAATGGTATGAATATGAGATTTACACCAAATGCAGGGAAATCTTCATATTCAATTATTGGTGGATGATAATGAAGAAAATTATTGATATTGAGAAACATGAAATTAAAGGCGGTATTTTTGCAAGCACAATAATCACAATATTAGGAATCGGCTTTGGAGCAATTAATGTAATAGGTAGCATTGTGACTGGAACAATGAATATAAAAAATGCTAAAGAACAAAAAGAAATGAATACATATAAAGAACCAACATATGTTAATTCAGTTTTTACAAATTCTTATTCAACAAGTAATTATTAAAAAAAATAACATGCTCAGGCATGTTATTTTTAATTATTTAGAAACTACAACAGATACATATTTAATTATCTTATTATTATATACAAAACCTTTTTTAACGATTTTTACAACTTTGTTTGGTTGAAATGATGTGTTTTCTTCAACATCAAATGCTGTCATGAAGTTCTCATTGAAATCATCACCAACTTTAACATTTATTTGACTAACACCTAATGAATCTAATTTTTCATTAAACATATTTATTATCATTACATAACCTTGCAAGTAACCAGCAATCGCTGGATTTGGGTTTTGAGAAGAATTAGTAATTGTTGATTCAAATAATAATATTGGATCTAAAAATTCATTTAACATTTCTTCTATAAATGAATGTTTAACTTTTTCAATTTCTTCTTTCTTAGAAATTTCAAGTGCTTTTTCTTTGTTATCAATTAATTCTTGAGCTTTTTTGCTTTTTTCTTCTACTTTTAAAAGAAATTGCTTTCTCTCATCTTCAAGTAATCTTTTTAATTTCAAATTTTCTTCTTGTAAATTTGAATAACTTATTTTTAAATTTTGAATCTCAGATGTTAATTTTTTAACTTTAATACTATTTTCTTTATGATGAGAATTAGTCGGCTCTTGATCGATAAATTGTTCAACTTTAATTTCAGGAGGATTATTTTTTACTTGTTCGTTTTCAACAGTTTGACTTTCTCCTTGAATATTTTCTTGTTGTTCTATTGAATCATTATTAATAACTGGACCATTAATATTTTCATGATTTGTATCAATAATATTTTCGTCATTCAATTCTTTATCGATTAATTCTGATTGTTTAGATTTTGTTGGTTTGCTTTTATTGTTAACATTATTTTTTTTATTATTAGACATATTAAAACTCCTTTTGAACTGATTTTATATATTTCGTAATTTCAGGATCATCACTTCTTCCGAATGATTGTAAATTTTCTAATTCTTTTTTTGAATACTTAGGAATGATGTACTTTATTACACAAAATAAACTTCCATCTTTTTTAGAAAATAATCCGCCATGTTTAGTGTTTTCAGATTTTATACCATAATTTGGTATTTCTATTTTATCATCAGGCATAACGTTTGCTTTAAGTTTGTGCTTAATTGTTCCATAAGGTGTTGGGACATCAATATCTCCACCAGTTATTGCTGTAATGGCATCAACATATAAAATGATATATAAATCATTCTCATGTCTTTCGAAGTATTTGGATGGTTTCACTTTTACATTGATGAGTAAATCACCATTTTTGCCATTTAATTGGTGACCTTTACTAGGAACCTTTAAAATTTCTTCATTATTTACACCAGGCTTAATTTTTGCATTAACATTTACTCTTGCGACAGTGTGTCCTTTACCAGAACATGAACTACATTTAACAGCTGGTATTTTACCTTTACCACCACAATGGTCACACATAATAGTTTGTCTAGTAACTCCAAAAATAGTTTGTCTTTGAATAACTCTTTGACCTTGACCATTACATTGATCACATTTTTTAATATCAGATGGAGATTTAGCTCCGGATCCATGACAATTTTCACACTCTGATTTTCTATCGAAAGAAATTGGTATTTCCCCGCCTAAAATAGATGTTTTAAAGTCAATGTTTGCTCTAACAAAGATATTTAAATCATCACCTTTATTTTGACCTTGACCCGATCCATTAAAACCAAAGCCTCCTCCAAAATTACCAAACATACCAAAGATATCTTCTGCAGATTGACTGAATCCGCCACCTCCGCCACCAAAGAATTGATTAAAAATATCAAACGGATCTATATTATCACCACTAAATCCATTGTTATTTAATCCTTGGTGACCAAATCTATCATAAGTTCTTCTTTTTTCATCATCGCCCAAAACTTCATAAGCTTCGTTTATTTCTTTAAATTTAGCTTCTGCATCTGAAGCTTTATTTTTATCTGGGTGATACTTCATTGCTAATTTTCTAAATGATTTTTTAATATCATCAATACTAGCGTTTTTAGGAACACCTAGTATTTCATAATAATCTCTTTTATTTTGATTCATATTAATTACCTTTTTTTCCTATTCTTAAATGAAGTTTGGAACATTTTAGTTTTCATACTAAATCTAGATGTTGGATTTATCTTCACTATTAAATCACCTATTCCATTAGGTAATTTATGACCTCTTCCAGGAACTTTGAATAATTTTTCAACTTTATAATTTTTTGGAATTTCAACATACACAAAAATTCTTTCGATTTCAATACCATATCCATCACAGTTATAACAAACTGTTCTTTCTTTAGTTCCAATTTTACCAAAACCTCTACAAACAGAACAAGTTTTGTAATGATACAATGGGAATGCTGTTCTAATTCCTTCTTGCAAATTTTTCTTATTTACATCTAATGTTCCAAAAATATTTATTTTTCTATTGAATTCACCTTTGTTGACAATATATTTTTCAGCTATTGTATTTCATATTTCATCTTCGAAGGTTTTGGAACTGATTTTATTTCCAGTTAAATCATCAATATATTTTTTGAATTCTTCGACATTTTCTCCTGCTGTAAATGTAAAAAACTCTGATGCATTTATATTCCCTGATTCATGGTCGTAGTGAGCTCTAATTTCTCTATCCCCTAAGACTTGGAATGCGCTATTAATTTTATAAAACATTTTAATAGCATCTTTATCCCTATTTTTATCAGGGTGATATTTTCTTGCTAGAGTTCTATATGCTTCATCAATTTCAGATTGCGAAGATTTTATACTACATCCTAGTATCTCATATCAGTTCTCTGCTAAGATATCTTCTGATGAAGAAAATTTTGAAGTTTCATTATAAGTTGACATATTACTCCTTAATCAATTAAATAATTGATGATTTTATTTTTTATAATAATTTTCTTTTTAATGTTTTTATTTAATAACATTTTTTGAATATCATTGTCACTGTTAATAATTTCCATAATTTTATTATCATCTAAATTATTTTCAATTTCAATTACCTTTTTTAATTTTCCATTTATTTGAAATGGAATTTTAATAACATCTAAGGTTAAGAAACTTTCCTCATATTTTGGTCATATGTTAAATGTTACACTTTTTTCATTTTTAAGATTCACTTGAAAAATTTCTTCTCCTAAATGAGGGCAAAAACAAGAAATTGCCATTGCTAATGTTTCTAAGTATTTTTTTGGCACTTGTTTATATTTGTAGAAAGCATTTAAACAAATCATCATTTCGCTAATAGCAACATTGAATTGTTGTTCATTTACATATTTAGTGAATTTTTTTATAAAATTGTGAAAAATAAATCTAAATTCTTTATTAACATTATTTTCCTCAACAATTTCTTTTTCTGTATCAAAATAATATCTATAAACTCTATCTAATCATTTTCTTGAACTATCGAGACCTTCATCAGTCCATTTGAAAGAAGCAGTAACTGGACCCATGAAACATTCATAAAGTCTCAATGCATCAGCACCATGAGATTTGATGATATCATCTGGATTAACAACATTGCCTTTTGATTTTGACATTTTATTTCCATCAGGACCTAGTATTAAACCTTGGTTTATAATTTTTTGGAACGGCTCATTTGTTGGCACAATTCCGATATCATAAAGAAATTTATGTCAAAATCGTGAATAAAGCAAGTGCAATACAGCATGTTCCTGTCCACCAACATATAAATCAACAGGTAATCATTTTTGGAATGTTGCAAATGCTTCCTTACTATCAAGATCAATGTAATCATCATTTTCAGTTTTTAACAAATAACCTAAATAATATCAACAAGATCCAGCTCATTGAGGCATTGTATTTGAATCTAACTTAAATTTCTTTCCGTCTATTTCAACATTTATAAAAGATTCTATTTTTGATAATGGACTTGATCCGTCTGTGTTTGGTTTAAAATCTTCACAGTTAGGTAATAATAATGGAAGTTCTTTAATTAAGTTGATATTACCATTTTCATCAAACATAACCGGGAATGGTTCGCCCCAATATCTTTGTCTGCTAAATACTCAATCCTTCAATTTAAAGTTTTTAGTTTTTGTTGCAGATAATTTTAAAGCTAATTCGTCAATTATATTTTTTTTAGACTCTTCTGATGATTGGCTAAACTCTGTTAAAAATTCTTCCGATGGAATTACTTCAATATTATATTTTTTTGCAAAATCTAAATCTCTTTCATCTTCCGATGGAACTAACATAATGGCGCCAGTACCTACATTATCCAATACATAGTCACCAATTCAAATAGGTATTCTTTTTTTACTCAATGGGTGTATTGCATAACTTCCTGAAAATATCCCTGTTTTTTCATTGCTAATTTTCAAATCTAATTCAGTTACATTTTCACAATGTTTTTGAAACTTTTCGTATTCTGATATTTTGATAGTTTTAGTGAGTTCATTAATTAATTTATGTTTAGGACAAATCACTAAAGCACTAACTCCGTTTATTGTTTCTATTCTCGAAGTAAATACATCAATCGTTGAACCAAATTCTGTTTGGAATTTAAATTGGTGACCAATTGTTCTTCCAATTCAATTTCTTTGTAAAGATTTTAATGATTCTGGTCAGTCGATTGTTTCTAAATCATCAACTAATCTATCGGCATATTTTGTAATTTTAAGAACTCATTGACGCATTGCTTTTTTTACAACAGGATGACCACCTCTTTCAGATACATGCATCCCTTTATCATTTAATAAAATTTCTTCATTACTTAAAGTTGTCCCTAATTTTTCACATCAATTAACATCAACATCTTTTATTTCTGCCAAACCTTTTTCATAAAGTTTTGTGAAAATTCATTGTGTTCATTTATAGAATTTTGGGTCAGTGGTATTAACCTCTTTGTTATAATCGTAATCAAACCCTATTGCTTTTAATTGATTTCTAAAAATTTTTATATTTTCTTCAGTGAATGTTTGTGGATGATTATTAGTTTCAATAGCATACTGCTCTGCCGGAAGGCCAAAAGCATCTCAACCAATTGGGTGTAAAACATCAAAATTATTTAATTTTTTAAAACGACTAATAACATCTGTTGCAGTATATCCTTTAGGATGTCCAACATGCAAACCTTTTCCAGAAGGATAAGGAAACATATCTAATACATAAAATTTTTCTTTATTTGAATCGACAAATTTATTTGTTCTATTTTCATCTCAATATTTTTGTCATTTTTTTTCAATCTGATTATGGTTATACATTTTTACTACGCTCTAAATATTTCTTTATAAACTTCTGAATATTCATTAACTAAATGTATTTTTATATCATCTAATATATATTTTGGAATTTCTTCAAGGAATCTTTCATCTTCAATTGGTAAGAAAACTTCTCTTACTCCTGCACGATGAGCAGAAATAACTTTTTCTTTAACTCCACCAATAATTCCAACTTTTCCACGAAGTGTAATTTCACCTGTCATAGAAATATTTGTTCTTACTGGTATATTTGAAATTTTCGATATTAATGCTGTCGTAATAGCTACACCTGCACTAGGACCATCTTTAGGAATACCACCTGCTGGAACATGAATATGAATATCATTATTATTGAAATCAAAAGATTCAATACCAAAAGTTTTTGCATTTGATTTTACATAACCTAAAGCAACTGCCACTGATTCATTCATTGTTTTTTCTAAATTACCAGTTATAGTTAATTTACCTTTTCCTGGTGAATAAGTACATTCAATCGGAAGTAAATCACCACCAGCAGAAGTATATGCCATACCATTAACAATACCTGGGATAGCGATTGCATCTTTTTGATTAACATCAAATTTTATCTTTCCTAAGAATCTTTTAATTTGTTCAATTGTAATTTCAGATGGTAATTCTTGATTTTTTAATTCTGCAACTACATATTTTCTCATAACATTTTGAATTTGTCTTTGAAGTTCTCTAACACCAGCTTCATATGTATAATGACTAATTAAAAAATTTAGGGCTTCATCTGTTCATTTTAATTTTGATGAGTCAACAAGAGTGTCTTTCATGGTTTCAGGAATTAAATGTCTTTTTGCAATTTCCATTTTTTCTGGCAATGTATATGAACTTAATTCAATAATTTCTAACCTATCAATTAAAGCCTCAGGAATTTGTTTGTAATAATTAGCGGTTGCTAAAAATAATGCATTTGAAAGATCATAATCCTCTTCAATGTAATTATCACTAAATTTAGAATTTTGTTCTGGATCTAGAACTTCTAGTAATGCAGCTCCTGGATCACCTTTGTGATCTTTTCCGATTTTATCAATTTCATCTAATAGAAATAATGGGTTGATTACACCACCTTTTTTCATTCCTTTGATGATTCTACCAGGCATTGCTCCAATATATGTTTTTCTATGTCCTCTAATCTCTGCTTCATCACTAACACCACCGAGTGATGCTTTTACATATTTTTTATTTAATGCTTCCGCAATTGATATAGCTAATGATGTTTTACCAACTCCTGGAGGACCGACTAAACATAAAATAGGACTTTTAACATTTGGATTTTTTGATTTTAAAGCTAAGAACTCTATAATTCTTTCTTTAACTTTTTCAATTCCATAATGATTTTTATTAAGAATTTCTTCAACAACAGTTATATCTTTATTATCTTCTGTTTTTTGTCATCATGGTAAATCTAAAACTCAATCAATGTAAGTTTTCATCATTGAAGATTCATTTGGACTCATACCAACTTCATATTTCGATATTTCGCTTAATAATTTTTCTTTGATATATTGAGGATAAGGGTTTTCATTAACTCTTTTTCTCATTTTTTCTGCGTCATCATCTTTATTGGAAATTTCACCTAATTCCTCTTTGACAATTTTCAATTTTTCTCTTAGATAATATTCTTTTTGTTGTTTAGCCATATTATCATTCATTTTTTTGTTAATTGATGAGTCTATGCTATTTTTTAATTTTCCACCATCATCAAAATGTTCTACTAAAAAACCAAAAGCCATTTCTAATCTTAAAAATAGTTCTTCAACTTCTAAGTATTCTTGCATTTGGATAAATGATTCAGAAAGATTATCATTATATTCAATATTATTAACAATGAAATCAGATATGAGTTCGTAATTATCTGCATTCTTAGAAATATAATCAGTTAATTTTTTGAATTCTTTTTTATTTGAAGTGTTAGTATTAATTTCAAATAATTCAATAATATTGTTTAAAATCTCCTTACATTTATCAGGATTATTTTTTAGTGTTTCAATTTCAGTATATTTTGTTTCAAATCCGTTGACTTTTGAGAAAAGTGGATCCACAAGTTTAACTCTTGTAATTCCTCTTAATTCAATAATATAATCACCATCATCATTAATGTTAACTGACTTAACTTTACAAATGGTACCAATTAAATAAACGTCATCAAAAGTTGGATCATCTTCCTCAGGATTGATTTGACTTGTGACAATAACTTTATCACCAACCTTTATATTCTTAATTGTAAGAATAGATTTCTCTCTACCGATTTCTATCGCTTTTGTGACAGATGGCAAAATTATGATTCCTCTAGTAATTATTACCTTTGTTGTTTCTTGGTTCGTTTTAGTTTCCATAACCTACCTCCTCATGTAATATATGCATATATTTTAATATAAAAAATAAAAAATTAGCAAAAAGATTAACTGATTGCTAATTTTCTATATTTTTTGTATATTAATAACTATTTTTTACTATTTCATTCCATGAGTTTAGTAATAACTTCTTCTCTTTGAATAGCTAATTTTAAAGTTTCAAGATCAATAGCTTTTTTAATTTCTTCTATTGATTTATTATGAGCATCAGCTATTAATTTGTATTGTTCTTCTATTTTTGATTCATCAGCAGTAATTTTTTCTTTATCACCAATGTATTCAATAGCAGATTGAACAATTATACTAGTTTTAGCAGATTCGTCCATTTGATTTTCAAATTCTTCTTGAGATTGACCAGTCATTTTTAAGAAATCATCAAATTTAAAGTTCATTTGAGTTATTCTTTCCATAAAATTTCTTTTAAGTTCTTTTTTCTCTTCATCAATAATAATCTGAGGAATTTCATCGTATTTAGCATTTTTAACAATAGCTTCATTAATTATGGATAAATTACTTTGAGTTAATTCACGATTTTTCTCAGATAATAAAGATTTTTCAATTAATTCTTTTAAATCTTTAGGAGTTTTAATTTTATCATCTTCGATTTTTAAACTTTTTACAAATGCATCATCTAATTTAGGTTTAGAAATAGAGTTTATTTCATGAATTTTAACTTTAAAAATTGAGTCTTTACCTGCTAGATCTTCACTATGGTATTCTTTTGGGAAGGTAACATTCAATTCTTTTTCATCACCAACATTCAAACCAATCATTTGTTCTTCAAATCCAGGTATGAATTGACCAGACCCGATTTCTAATTCATAATTTTCAGCTTTTCCACCTGGGAATTCAACCCCATCAACTGATCCAACAAAATCAAATT
>JBOFSS010000133.1:0-4369 GCA_051651665.1 Mycoplasma sp. | reverse complement strand
GTTTAACTGTCGATTTTGACACAATTGAAACTGGAGTTGTCACTATAAGACATAGAGACACAATGCTACAACAAAAAATTAATTTAACCGATCTAGAAGGGTTTGTATTTAAAAATATATACTAATGAGTACAAAATTTGACTATAAAATAATTAATCAAATAAGAGATAATATTTCAATTAAAGACATAATTGGTAATTATCTTTCCTTGTCTAAAAAAGGGAACAATTATTGAGCTATATGCCCATTCCATGATGATAAAAATGCATCCTTGTCTGTTAATGAACAAAAAAAAGTTTATAAGTGTTTTTCTTGTAATAATGGTGGAGATGTTTTCACATTTGTGAAAAACTATGAAAAAATAAGCTATTATAAAGCAATTTTAAAAGTATCAGAATTATCAAATCTTGATAAAAATTTATTACAACAAATAACTTCTATTTCAAATGAGATTTCTATTAATTCAGAATTAATAGAAATAAATGAAATGGCTAATAAATATTTCAAACTTTTTCTTAAAAAAGAAGAAAATAATTTTGCAATGGAATATTTAAATAAAAGAGGACTAAATTCAGAAATCATTGAAAAGTTTGATATAGGTTATGCACCTGATGATTCTAAAATAATTATAGATTTAGTAGCAAACCAAGATGATATTGTTGCTGGTGCAAAGAAATTTAAATATTCAAAAATTAAAGAAGCTGGACTTTCTAATTTGATCAATAGTGGGGAATATTTAAGTTTCTTTCGAAATAGAATAATTTTTTCAATTAAGAATGAAAATAATGAAATTGTAGGATTTAGTGGAAGAGCAATAAATGATGAACAACCAAAATATTTAAATACAGCAACAACCGAAATTTTTAATAAAAATGAAATATTATACAATCTCAACAACTTAGAAAATGAATTAGACGTTGAAACACTATTTTTAGTTGAAGGGTTTATGGATGTTATTGCACTTTATAAAATAGGTGTTAAGAATGTTGTGGCAACTATGGGCGTCGCTTTTTCTAAAAATCATATGAATACATTATCAAAATTATTTAATTTGAAAAATATAATACTTTGTTTTGATAACGATGAAGCGGGTCAAAAATCAATTGCTAAAACTGCAGATATTATTAAAACAAAATACACCCCTTTTGTTATTGAATATACAACCAAATCTAAGGATATTGATGAAATAATATCATCCAATCCAGAACAAGCTAAACAAACTATTAATAACATTATTAGCTACAACACTTTTCAAATTAGGGATTTGATTTCCAAAACAATTGTAAACAATGAAGCCGAAAAAATTACCTTAATGAAAAAGTTATCAACAATTTTGAATTCTTATACCGAAGAATACCTGTTACAACAAGACATTAAATATGTCATCGAAAAGCTTTCTTTAGATGAAGTTATATTCAAAGAAATGATTTTGAAAAAAACATTAAGACCGAAAAAAATTAATAGTAAAAAAGAATTACAAAAAAATCAAATAGAATTCAAAAATTCTGTAAGTAAACAAATTAAACCACTAAAGTTCATTACTGATAATACAGAAAAAAGAATAATTGACTTTTGTATTGCAAGTAAGGATTCATTCAATTTATTTGGTAATGATTTTGGTAAATTTTTAAATCCAGAAAATGAAAAAATATTAATAATATTAGAAGATTTTTATTTAAAAAATAAATCATCTGAATCTTTTAAACCATCTGATATAGAAAGAATAAATACAACAGAAGAAATAAAAATAAAACTTCTGTCAATGGCGATTAAAGTTGATAAAATGAAATTAATTTTTGCACAAGAAAAACTAAGAGAAATTATTATTCAACATAATAGTAAATTAAGGACTTACGAGTTTGACAAATTAAATAAGAAGATTGTCGAGGCAGAAAAACGTGGTGATATTGAAGAAAAGAATAGACTAACAAAATTAGGCTTTTCAATTTTAAACAATAAAAATTAAGATTTATTTACCTTTACTTTTAATTCATTTCTTGATATACAAAATTTATTATTTTCAATATTTTGATCAACAATTGTACCAGCTGCCACAAAACAATTTGAGCCAATTTCTATAGGGGCAATTAAAGTGACATTAGCTCCAATGAGGGCGCCATCTTTAATAATAGTTTGATATCTATTAACTCAGTTAGAATTAACAACTACAGCATTAACTCCAAACTTAACTCCGTCCAATAAAATTGCATCGCCTATATAATTTTTGTGACCTAAGACACACTTACACCCTATTTTTGTTCTGCATATTTCACATGATGGACCAATACTAGTCCCTTCACCAATACTTACATCATCTCTAATGATTGAAAATTGACCAATATTTACATTGTTAAATATTTTTACATTTGATAATATTTGAGCATAATCAAAAATCTTAACATTATCTTTTATTTCAACATTATCTTTTATAATAACGCCATTTTGTATTATTGTATTTTTACCTATTTTGACATTATTACCTATCAAAACATTTGGATAAATAACTGAACCTTCTCCAATTGACACTGCTTTACCAATTGTTACCGAATCTATGTTAATGAAAGATACACCGTTATCTTTTAGAGTTTTTTTAGCTTTTATGTTGTCAATGTATTTTTCCATATTATAATTATATAATAAAAAGAGGTAGTATATGGATAAACAAAAAGAATTTGACTTAGCAATTATCGGTGGAGGGCCAGGCGGATTAACTTCTGCCATTTATGGTCAAAGAGCGAACCTGAAAACATGTTTTATTGAAAAAGGCGCTCCAGGTGGAAAGATGGTTATCACGGCCAAAATAGAAAATTATCCCGGGTTCAAATCAATTGAAGGTCCAAGCTTATCTCTAGAAATGTTTAATCAAGCTATTGAATTAGGCTCTGAATATATAGGTTCAGAAGCTTTGCAAATTAAACCATATTCAGAAAACAAAAAAGAAATTTTATTAAATAACGGAAATTCAGTAATTGCTAAAGCAGTTATTATTGCAATAGGAACTGAAAATAGAAAACTTGATATTCCTGGTGAACAAAAATTCCTAGGAAGGGGAGTTTCATATTGTGCAATATGTGATGGATCATTCTATAAAAATAAAGTTGTAGCAGTTATAGGATCAGGTAATTCAGCATGTGAAGAAGCTGTATATTTAAGTCAAATTGCCACAAAAGTATTTTTAGTTGTTAGAGGTAATGAATTAAAAGCAGAAGAATTTTTGGTGAATGAAGTGCAAAATAAAAAAAATATTGAAATCATGATGAATACAGATACTGTAGAAATATTTGGTACTAATTCAGTTGAAATTTTAGAAGTTAAAGATAAAACTAAAAATGAGAATATCAAATTAGAAGTAAGTGCAGTCTTTCCATTTGTTGGACTAAGTGCTTTTAATATAGGATCAGATCAAAAAGTTGAAAAAACAAATATGAATTTTATAATAACTGATAAGAATATGCAAACTTCTATTGAAGGTATATATTCAGTTGGTGATATAAACGATAAAAAATATCGTCAAATCTCAACAGCTATTAGTGATGGTACTATTGCAGCATTATCAGCAAAAGAATATATTAATAAGAATTTTAAAAAATAAATGTTATATATTATATAATAATTAAAATATGTTTAAGATAAGTAAAGATTATATTGCCGATTTTCGGGCTAGAATACTACAAAAAAACATATCTATTTTTAGAGAAATCTCTCAAAATTTAGATATAACTCATTTTTTGTTGAATACGACATCAACAGTAGCATTATTTTCATTATTTTTTATATTAGTAAATTTCATTTTAATATGAAACCATATTAACGAGAATAAAACTTTATCAAAATTATCAAAGGTTAAATTATATTCTTTCCTTCTTTTGTACAACACATTTATAGGTTTGAGTAAATTCTTACTTAGAACAATAACGTTAGATGTTTATGAAGAAATTGCAGATTTTTTCATAAAACAAACTATTGAAAATATAGGGACAAAAATTCATATAAGTTTTGAAATAATTTTCAAAAAAATAACATTATTTATTGATGAGGTTTTTTCATCAAAAATTTATTTTAAATGATAAATTAATTTTTCTAATTTTATTGAAAGGGGACATATGTTTAACATAATAAAGTCCTTGTTTAGATATTCGCTAAAACATAAAGTTTGATTAATTACATTAACGTTATTAACATTTTTATCAACAACTATATTTTCATCATTAATGACTTTATCTTCCAACTTATCAAAATCATATAAAAAATTGGTTACTGAAGGAAAAATTCATGATGGAAGTATTCATGAATTATACTCAACAGTTGTAGATGGCGAACCAGATTTAACAGGGCAAGATGCAAAAAATAGAAATAAAGAATTATTTCT
>JBOFSS010000132.1:0-5237 GCA_051651665.1 Mycoplasma sp. | reverse complement strand
ATTGACAAGAATCAGCTGCTCTAGCTTGGATTCCACCTAAACAATCTATTTCTCTAGTCACAACACCTTTGGCAGGACCTCCAACACTAGGGTTACATGGCATTAGCCCAATTGATTCTTGACTTAAAGTGATTAAAAGAACTTTTATGTTTCTTTTTTTTAAAGCAAATACTGCTTCAAGACCAGCATGCCCCGCGCCAATAACTATGGCATCATATTTTTTATTCATTAGAAAATACTCGCTACCACAGATATACCAACACCAAACAAGACGGTTGTGGTAGTAACATCAAGTACAGTTGCCAAAATAGGAGCAGACATTACTGTTGGATCAATATTGAATTTAGTTGCTAAAATAGGAAGTGATGAACCTAAGATTTTAGCAATCAAAATTGAACAAAATAATGTAAATGAACTACTCAATGCAACTATTAAATTTTTGAGGAATAATTGATTCCATGTGAGATCAACAACTATACTTGGATTATCATTGAAAGTATTCATCATTTCGCCTGTAAAAATTGCATAATAAGCAATAAGTCTAATGAAATTTATCAATGCTAAAAAAGCACCAATAATAAGACCAACTTTAATTTCTTTCCTTATTGCTTTCCAATATTCACCATGTGTTATATCACCTATTGACAATGACCGGATAATTGATGCAGAAGCTTGTGATCCGGCATTACCACTAGTACCAGTTAAAACTGGAAGTAATGGAACTAGGATTATTGTTGAAATTCCACTTGTTAATGTTTCGCTCAACCCTTGAAATTGATCTAAAACTACACTTGTCATTGTGGCACTAATCATTAATATAGATAATCAAAGTAATCTTGAACGAGCTATTTTTCAACTCGAAGTATGGAGATATGGAGTGTGTAATTGTGTAATACCATACATTTTATAAATATCTTCAGTAGTTTCATCTTGTATGGCCGCTGTGATATCACTATTACGAATAATTCCTACAATAGAATTTTTTGAATCAATTACTGCTAGAATTTCAATAGAATACTTATCAAACATATTAATAACATCTTCAATTTCAGCTTTTTCGTCAACAGATATGAAGTCTTTATCCATTACAGAACTTATTTTTGATCTTTGATTAGATGCAAAAAATAGATCATATAATCTGATTACTCCTAGAAGTTTATTATCATCATTAGTTACAAAAATCCAGTTTGTAGATTCAACATTTTTAATTTCACTTTTTACATAAGTAATAGCTTTTTTAACAGTTCAAGTTTCATTTAATACCATGAATTTCGGGTTCATAATATGACCAATTTCATCTTCATCATAAGAAGAAATTTGTTTTAATACTTTTCTTCTTTCTGCATCAATACATAAATAGATTCTTTTTGAAGCTTCTTTGTGTTCATTAATAAGTTCGAAAAGATCATCTGGATATAAGTGTTTTAAGATTAATTTTAATTCAGAATCAGTAGCTGTTAATAATAGTTCTTTTTGGAGGTCATAATCTAAGTCAATAACTAGTCTAAGAGGTTTTATTTTTTGTCCTGCAACTAAAACAAAAATTATTTGCTTTATATCTTCCATCTCATTTAAAGTATCAAGAATTAGATTACTTGCAGTATTCCTGAAAACTTTTTGAGTTTGTGATATATCCAAATTTTTATAGTATTTATTGAAATGTGTCATTAATGTAACAGTGTTTTTCTTTTTATTTATTAATGCCAAAATACTCTCCTATATCTTTCTATTTTAATATATGTATTATAATTTCTAGTTATTAATTTATTTTTTTTAAAAACTGTTATTTAATTAATTTACAAAACTGCAATAATATGGTGTAAATTTTGATAACATTTTATAGTCTTTTTTAGTGATATTCGAAAACGAAAGTGTGAATCCATTATTCACTAGTTCTAATAGATTATCGTTAATTAATTCAATCGAATCATGTTTGTCAATTACTATTTCCAATACAACATTCTTTTGAGACACTTCATATGATCCTAAATTACTTATTAGTTGTGCTGGCGTAAAGTTTTTACTTTCTAATAAAAATTGTGGATATTGTATAATCAAGAGATTATTAATTGTATTTAATTTTTGCTCTACAAACTCTTTTATACTTTTGGCTGATATATGACATATAATGGCACTTTTAGTAGCCCTGTTATCTGCTAATTCATAGATTTCCTCTTTTGAGAATAGAAATTTTTCGAAATAACTAGCATATGATTGATAAAGGCTAATTTTGATAGAATTGGGATTTGATAATTTGGCTATATTCACTTTTATATCCTTTGGACCAAATTCATTTAATTCCTCTAATGATTTACCTTTATTTTTTTGTTCTTCAACAAACATTAAGTTAGTGTTGTAAAACATAATATTATTTTGCACATTATAGTTATAGTTAGGATTTAGATTTAATAATTGATTATTAATTGAATTAATATCATTGCTACTAATACCATAAATTGTTAAATATCCAAATATTTCTATTCCACTAATCTCAAGGTTTTTTTGACAATGGATAGTTAATTTATTAAAAATTTTTTCTATAAACTTAAGTGAATCTTTGACCCCTCTTATTCTTAGCTCATTTCCAATCAATGATTTTTTAATATTTATTTCTGATATATCACTAATTGGCAACATAATAAAATATTCACTATTATCAGATTGCATGTAAAATAATGCTTCATGTTCATTAAATTCCTCTTTAACTAATTTAAAAACTGTTGATTTAATATTTGTCGCATAAGAACTTCCCATTCTTGTAACTGATGATTCAAGACCATGAATTGCTAATTTAATAATATATGCATTATTTATTTTTTTGTTTTTGATATATTCATAAATTTGATCATGAGCAAATTTTTCAAGTATATAACCATCTTTATATAAAATATCTTCACTTAGTTTTTCTGTTTTATTGATGAATGTATTCAATAATGTTATTAGTGAATAACCTGAAAAACTAATTAAAGTTATAATGGCAATTTGCATACTTATTTCAAATTCATGATATTTTGATAATTTTCCTAAATTACCAAAATTTATTATTGGAAAAATAATAGAAGAAATGATTCCAATAATTATGATATTTGATATGAAAAATATTGTATTGGTTTTTTTCTTTATGAATATCATTGCAACTGAATTAATCAAAACAAATGAATATATTATTGAATTTAATATAATTCTATAAGAGTTATAAGTATTCATATAATCCTCACCCTTGTTAAACATTGATAACAGATTAACGAGTAATATCGGGACTAAGCCTAAGCTGAATCCTATATTGTAATAAAAAGAAGTTGCTAGAAATAGGATAATGAATGATGAAAGCATTCATTCATCATACTTTAAATACAATAAAGATATGCAACTAAAAATAACGCCAAATAGAAAGTGTAGTATATATTTCAAGAATGGTATTTTTTTGATTACTGTTCTAGTGTAATAAAATTTTTCAAAGGTTTTAAAAACTAAGAATGATATTCCAATACTAATTATTACTAATAGAAAATTCAATAATGTATTAACTATGTAATCATTAAGGTTTGGTAGTATTTCTGTATTGATATCAATAATATTTCTCATAGTTTATATTATATAAATTTATTTATAGGATATATACTATTTTAGTATCTGATGAATAGTGTTTGAATATATGTTCACTAATCTTTGCTTGTATAACTTTGATAGGTACTTCAATTAAATCAGAATCTACTTTAATCATAAAAATTTTCTCACTATTAAATCTTCTAATATAAATATCAATAATACACTTTTCTTTCAAGTGATTCTTGAGTTCATTTTCTTCTACTTTAAACACACGGTGGCCGGCTATTATAAGCACTTGAGAAAATAAAGTCTTGAATACTTCAGGAGAAACTATCACTATAAATAATAGTGTTACAGATTTATCAATAATTTCCCTTATCATAATATCATCCCCGCTTGTTATACTAGTAACCAGAAGAGCTAAACCAACTGAAAAAGAAATACCAAAATCTAAAACACATGATTTCATTTCAATGTTTATAATGATTGATTTTTTCTCCATTTTTTTATTATAAAAAAAGAAGACTAAAAAAATAACTGTACTAAAGAAACAAGATGTAATTACATATGCCAAATATATTTCATATGAAGGTAATTGCTCAATAATCATTTTTCCACTAGAAATTTTGACCAATGTAGAAATTGAACCATAGGCAAAAAGCGTCATCATAGCGATTATCAAAACTGATTTTAATAGGGTGAATATATTTTCATATATTGATTGTCCAAGTGGGTAATTTAAATTCTTTTTTTCTAAAATATTATTCAATGCATATGCAAAAACAACTGTTGTTGTCATAATTAATGAATATGATGCATCGAATAGAATTGATGAACTTTTAGTTAAAAAATAGAATACAAATTCTATTATTAATAAAGTGAAATTTAATATAATTGTTATTAACAAACATTTATTTTCATTTTTTTTATAATTTAATTGTAGTTCTTTATTTTCTTGGAATTTATAGTCTTGCATACTTTTAGTATATACAAATAAATTTAGTAGTAGAAAAAAGTTGCTAATAAATAGCAACTTTGTATTCTATTTTTTAGAAGATTATTTTGTTTCGTCTTCGTCAATTGTTGTAGTTTCTTCTGTTGTAGCAGTTCCTGATTGCATATCTGCAAATTGTTGTGCTGTTTTTTCGAATAACTCAATTTTTTCTTTTAATTTATCTCATTCAGAATTATCTAACATAGTTTGAAGTTCATCAACTTGAGTTTGAGTTTCTTTCTTTTGATCGTCAGAAAGTTTATCACCCTCTTTTTCTAAACCATCTTTAAACATTGAAATCATTGATTCTGCTTTATTACGAATTTCACGTTCATTTTTGATTTTTTCATCTTGTTCTTTATGTTCTTCAGCTTCTTTAATCATTTTATCGATTTCTTCTTGCGATAAACCATTACTATCTTTAATTGTAATTTCAGCTTCTTTATTTGTTTTTAAATCTTTAGCTGCTACATGGATAATACCATCTGCATCTATATTGAAAGTAATTTGAATTTGAGGAACACCTTTTGGTGCTGGATCAATATCACTAAGTGAGAAATCACCAAGTAATTTATTGTCTTGCGCTAAAGGTCTTTCACCTTGAACAACTTTAATTTCAACTGATGGTTGATTGTCTACTGCAGTTGAAAAAATTTGTGATTTTGAAACTGGAATAGTAGTATTTCTTTTAATT
>JBOFSS010000131.1:0-4602 GCA_051651665.1 Mycoplasma sp. | reverse complement strand
GGACAAAGCAGACTATGCATGTTTATGTTGGAGAAAAAACACATTGGAGAAGTTCAATGTAGTGTTTGAAATGATGATGTATTTTCTAATCCAAATTTAAAAATCTTATAAATTAATATATAATAAGAATATTATGCAAAAATTATTCAACTTACTCCCATTGATCGGATGATCATTATCATTACCTTTTGTTTGACCGGTACTGGTAATCAAATTTTTTATTGTTAAAAATAAATCAAAAAAATACCAAAAAAATCCTAAAGACTTCACAGATGCTGAAAGATATACTGATGTTTACAAACTTGTTAAATTAACAAATTATGTAAAAAGAGTTAAAGCTAACAAACCAACAGGTAAAGAAAAAATGCTTAACAAGGCACAGTTAATTGTAATAAATCACAAATCAAAATATGATCCAATGATAATATATCCTCATTGTTATAGACAACTAAACAATAATTTTGTTTTTATTGCTAAAAAAGAATTACTACAATCTAAATATGCTGAGATATTTAAATATGTAGATACAATCTTCTTAGATCGTGAAAATCTAAGAGATGCCATAAGAGTTTTAAATGAAGAAAAAGAACTATTATCAAAGGGTAAATCTGTTGTTGTATTCCCTGAAGGAACAAGAAACAAGGGGACTGGAATATCGGAATTTAAATCTGGGGCATTTGAACCAGCTTATAAATCTATGTGTCCAATTCAACCAATAGTAATCACTAATACAGAAACATATGACTCTGATAGTACAGTTAAAAAAACGCCAATTGATATTAAAGTTATGGAACCAATTCAACATCATAAATATATAACAATTGATAGAACTATTTTTGCAAGAAATCTAAAAAACTCAATGGAAAAAGAATATTTAGAATTGCTCAAACCTAAAGTTGAAAAAAAGAAGAAAGAAAAAATTACTCAGTAATTTTATTAATTATTTTCAATAATTGTAATTTCCCATTTTGGGATTTTATTTTACAAATAAAGTAATTATTAGCAACGATATTATCAAATATCTCTGGCGAAAAACAAGCACATGAATAATCAACATCATTTGAACTAAACTCAATAAATGCCATTGCTTTATTAAATTTGGTCATTGTTTTTTTGATATTAGTAATTTTAACAACTGTATCTAATTCAAAATTTTCTGAGGTTGAAGTTATTTTTGATAGTGAATTTATTTTTTCATATCTATTAAAAAGTTCTTCTCATTTATTATTTGAAAATGAGTAAGATAATAATTTGTATTCTCATTCTGATTTTTCTTCTTCAGTCATTGGTGTATAGTCATTACTAAGTTCCAACGGGAATAAATCACCATGAGCAATATTCCCCTTCTTTATGATTTCATCTAAATTTAACAATAAGAAATTACGATCCAAATTAAATTCATCAAATGCACCACAAAGTATTAATATTTCTAAAACTTTTTTACCAATTCCAGGAACATTTCCAAGAATGCTTATAGAGTCTTTCCAACTTTTAAATTTATATGTATTTCTGGCTTCTAAAATCTTAGAAGAAATTTGATTTCCAAAACCTTTTATATTTGAAAAACCAAAAATTACACTTTTTTGATAAATATCAAAGTTATGGTTTGAATTTAATATTGATACATTAGATATAGGTACGGAATATTTTTTAAGTTCTGAAATATATAAATTATTTTTACCATTCGAACTATCTGAATATCTTAATAAAACCAAATGAAATTCAAGTGGGAAATAATACTTTAAATACATCATCTGATATGAAATGTATGAATAAGCTAGTGAATGAGAATGGTTAAATCCATAATTACCAAAATCAACGAGATAATTATATATTTTTTCAGCATTTGCTAAATCTACATTATTTTCAGCAGCCCCCTTAAGAAATTGGCTTTTCATTTCATTAAAGATAGAAGCATCTTTTTTTGAAATAGCTCTTCTAAAAACATCTGCATCAGAAGTTGAAAAATTGGCGACATGTTTAATAATTTCGATTACTTGCTCTTGATAGATACAGAAACCCAATGTTGGTTTTAAGAAAGGTTTCAACTCATCACTAATATACTTTTCTTCTAAGAGACCATCTCGAGTCTTGGCATAATCATTAATAAATGCCTGTGGCCCAGGTCTGAAAAGGGCTGAAGTGATCGAAATATCTTCTATATTCTTTGGTTTAATTTTTCTTAATGTATTACTCATTCCAGGTGATTCTAATTGAAAGATACCAATTGTATTAGCTTTCGTCATTTCATTGAATAAATTTTTATCATTCAAATCTATCTTAGATAAATCAATAATTTTAGCTTGTGTTACTTTTATTAAATCAACCACTTCTTTAATTATTGATAAATTTTTCAATCCAAGAATATCTATTTTGAATAATCCTAATTTTTCTAAATGTTCCATTGTATATTGGCTTAATTGTCATTTATCAATTCCGGCTTCAACTGGAATATATTCATATAAAGGTTTATCTGCAATTATAATACCCGCAGCATGTGTTGATATTTGTCTAGGAACCCCAACTAATAAATTTGATAATTCAAAAAGTTCTGTGAATTCAGAGAAAAATTGTTTGGTAGTATAATGATCTTTGCATAGCAAAAGATTAGATTCCATTTCAGGAGTCAATAACTTTGATATTCTATCAATTATTTTAATATCAATAGAAAGAATTCTACCAATATCTCTAAGCGCCATTTTAGCTTTTATATATTGGAATGTTATTATATAGGAAGTGTTGCTAGGACCATATTTATTAAAAATATAATCAATCACTTCTTGTCTTCTAGTATCCATTACATCAATATCAATATCTGGTAATGATTTTCTTTCAGGATTTAAAAACCTTTCAAATATTAAATTATTTTTAATAGGATCAACATCAGTGATATTTAAAGAATATGCTACCAAACTACCAGCTGCTGAACCCCTTCCAGGACCTACTAAAATATCATTTTTTTTTGCAAAATTCACGAAGTCTTGAACTATAAGGAAATAATCATTAAAACCCATTTTATCAATAACACCTAATTCATAAAAAAGTCTATCCATATAATTTTTTGGGAAACTACCAGAAGAACCAATCTTTCTAGACAAACCCATAACGCACATATTTTCTAAAAATATTTTGGAGTCCACATCTTTTGGAGTTGGAAAAATTGGTAATCTATTATCAGCAGTTTCTAAAACCCAATTACACTGCTCAAGTATTTCATTATTTTTTTCTATTTGATGTTTTGAAAATTTTTCTTCTGCTTGAATATCATTTAAGAAAAAGTTATTATCAAAATTATCTTTAACATCACATAATTTTTGCTCTGTCTTAATTGCCTTTAATATGGTTAGTAATTTTGCGTCTTTTGAATCAATAGAAGAAACAAGGTTAATAGCGCACTCGCTGCTATCTATAATATCAGAATAATTATCTATTTTTTCACCTTCTAATAGAATAACGAATAAATTAGAAAGATACTCATAAATTTCAAACTCTTGATCAAGATTTGTCATACTATGTATTTTCACTAAATTGTGATACCCATCATTATTTTTAGCTATCAAAAGTAGTTTTGAGTTCTTATTTTCAACTTGCAATCCAATGATAGGAATTAAATTATTTTTTTTAGATTTATAATAAAATTCAATCGATCCATACAAATTCTTATCTGTTAGAACTACATATTTATCATTATTAGAAAGAGCTCTTTCTATAATTTTGTCTATAGAAAGTGTAGATTCTAAAATAGTGAAAAAAGATTGAACTAGTATATTTTTAAAATTAGAAGACATTATTATTTTCTATTTTTTAATATATTTTTGATGATTAAAATATCTTCTTCAGATAAAATTTCATTGTTTAGTTTATATTCCAAATCTTTTGTGAGAAGCAACTCAAAATCATTGTTTTCCATTTTATCTAAATCTAATTTTTCAGTTGGGAGAATCGTTGTTTTTTCATACTCAGCATGAGTTTCTTCAATTCCAAATTTTAAATTTTTGTTTGCCATAATATATACCTATATATTAATTATAACATTTATAATAAAAAAACCCTTTTAAACAAGGTGTTATTAGTTTAACACTAAAATAGTGCATCTCTTTTAAACATTACTTAATAAGGGTTTATTAACTTAGTAATATAAATTACTTAGTATTTTTGGAGAGGTATTCTTTAACACCATCTGGATTTGGATTCATTCCTTCAGAACCTTTTTGTCAGTTTGCCGGACAAACTTGGCCGTGTTCTGTTACAAAGTTTAGAACATCAACCATTCTCAACATTTCGTCAATACTTCTACCTAAAGACAAGTCGTTGATAACAGCATGTCTAACAATCATATTTTTATCAATTAAGAATGAACCTCTTAATGCTACTGATTCATCAACAAGAACATCATAGTTTCTTGAAATTTCTTTATTAAGGTCTGCTACTAATGGGAATTTAACATTTCCAATTCCACCTTTTTTTACTTCAGTATTTTTTCAAGCAAAATGACAATATTCGTTATCTGTTGAAACTCCAACGATGTTGAACCCTTTATCTTTGAACTCTTGAACTTTTTGATCAAAAGCAATTATTTCAGTTGGACAAACAAATGTGAAG
>JBOFSS010000130.1:0-5519 GCA_051651665.1 Mycoplasma sp. | reverse complement strand
ATATTGCCAAGTGAGACAATAGCAAATGGATCGGTTGCATTACTGTACAGATCAAACAATTCTTCATTAATTACCAGTAAAGATATATTGCATTTTGAAACAAGCGATTTCAATAAATATTATGCAATCGCTAGAAATTTTGGGACAAGAACTTTAAATATTGATAAAAATTCTGTTTTTTATTTTGGATTAAAAAAGAGGTGCACACATGATTAAAGATGTTAAATTAAAAATTAAACAACTCATTGAAAATACTAATTATGATATTAGAATTATAAAATCGGCTAGATGAATAGACCAGAAATGTACACCGGATGTTATTTCTATTATATCTGATTGTATTTTAAATTTCCCTGATTGTTGTAACACATCATTTACATCAAAAGAAATTCAAATAAGTGATTATTCAAGAATCTGAATACCTACATTGTTTAAAAAACCAGAAACAAACGAACCATTTGCAAGTTCTGAGTATGATAAATTTTTTCAACAACCAATGAAATTACTATCATATGCTGGAATTTTGCAAGAAATCAAAAAAAATAATAAAAATTACTATAAAATATTGGATAAAGATATATTGGAATTTCTTTCTGCTAATGAAAAAAATGTGATTTTTTTTATGAATCTTTATATTCAAAAAGTACTGAAAGATTCTAATTGTTTTAATTTTTTCGAAAAATTTTTAATCAATCAAAATAAACAGAATTTCGCTATTTTGAAAAATTCATTTATCGAATTTACAATCGAACATACATCCATTGGAAAAAGGGTTCAACACATTAACGAAAGATCAACTGCCGGAAAGGTTGAATGCAGTAGAATTTTTACCAAAGTTTTAAATATCTTGTCTTTTTGCAACAACGCACTAGGAACAAAAAAAGGTTCTTTATCAAAGAATGTTATCACTTACGATATGTTGATGTATAACAAAGAAAATTTTAGAGATTTATTTAGTGATAAACCAAAAAATCAGACAAGAAAAGAATTTATCTTAGAATTTAATTCTAAGATAAATTCAGATTTAAGTTATTATGTAGATAGAGCTAAGAAAAATGTTAAAAAATATAACGATATATTCAATGAATCAAAATCTGAAATTATAGAAAGTAAATATAAAGATGATTTAGGTTTGCATATGCATCATATTTTCCCGCAAAACATTTTCCCTGAAATTTCTAATTTCACTGAAAATTTAATTGCTTTAACACCTACTGAGCATTTGAGTTATGCTCACCCTTTAGGAAAAACAAAGGAAATCGACATAAACTATCAATATAAATGCATAATTTCTAAAATATCAATAATTTCAAAAAGTTTAAAAAATGATAACCCATATAATTGTTATAATTTTTACAATCTTAAAAAAGTGTTATCCATAGGATTGGATAATGAGTTTTTTTTAAAAGTTAATGAAAATGATTTTGAAAAACTAATATTTTTAGTAAATGAAATTTTTGATAGAACTATCTAACTAGAAATTGGTTTATTATTTTAAATTTTCTCATATATTTTCAGAGAGTTTATCCAAAGTGCTTTCATTAAAAAAACATGAAGAGAATTCAAATATATTTTGATTTCTTAGTAATATTTTTTTTATATTATCGATTTGATAACTTTTAGAAGTAGTGCCCTTACGAAGTGAAGCGTGACAACCCGGGCACAATTTAACCAAATTGTCTATATTATCTAATTCTTGATTTCTCCCCAAAGATATTACATGATGTATTTCCATGTAATATTTTGTTCCACATTTTTTCAAGTGTGTCCTATCGCTAATATTATATTTATCACAACAACAAGAACAAATATCTTCGGAGTTTAAATCAAACATTTTTACTAATGATATATCTCTTGAAAATCGATTATCACTTAAATTTTGAGTTGTAATACCTATTTCTAGTTTATATTGATTTATTTGTTCTTTAGATAGTGATTTTAAAAATATTTTTTCAGAATACATTGTTAATCTAGATTCAAAGGTTTCAACGTTCTTGTTATTTATTCAATTAGTTTCAAAAAAGTTTATAAATCCATCAGTTTTATTTTTTTTGTAATGTTTGAGTTCTTGGCATATAGTTTTTGTTTTATATTCATTCAAAATACCAATTTCTTCAACGTATCAAGCCAAAGAAACCCTCAATTGTGTTTTTCTTTTGCACTTTCCTGTTATATAGTCATTCTGAAGTTCTCTAAAATTAAGATTTAGAATTGAAAGTGGAATATTGAAATGATCGGTTAAAAGTCTTATTTTTTTAGATTCAAAGTGAGTCTCATAAAGATAATCATTAGTTAAATATTGAGCACTAATATCAATGCTTCCGCGCATTTCAAAAAAACCTCTAATAAAATGTTTCTTTTCATTCTGGTCAAAATCAGAATTAATTATATTTGATGTAACTATTTTTTTATATAAGATATTGAAAAACTCTGCATTAGTGATCTTTAGATCATTTTCTAAAATTACAAAAAAATTTGAATTTTTAATTTTAATAGAAATGTCATTTTTATCACTTCATTTGAAGTTTCCTGAATATTTATCAAGAATTATTTTATAATTTTTTAAAGAGTTATCATAAGAACTATCTTGTATATATTTATTTTTTTTATAAAACACTTTTGTGTAAAAATATTTATTATCGTCTGTAATGTAATGTGTTCCATAAAAACATACCAAAATGAATGGTGGCACATTATTATCATCAATAAATTCACTTAATTTAATTAAATTCATATTATTATCATTACATATTTTTATTTCTTTGCAAAAAAAATGGTATTATTAATAAATATTGAGGTACTTTATTTTAATACCTCAGTAGATTATTATGAAATTCAATATATTAGATTTATTTTTTGGTGAAGCCGGTTTTTCCTTAGGTTTTGATATGGAAAAACAATTTTCAACTAAAATTGGTGTTGATTTTGATGCTGATGCATTAAAAACATTCCAAAAAAACTTTCCAAAAGCAATTACAATTCAAGGGGATATTTCAGAAGATAAAATCAAAAAACTCATTATTGATGAATCAAAAAAACAAAAGATTAATATGATAATTGGCGGACCACCCTGTCAAGGTTTTAGTTTGAAAGGTAAGAATCTAGGTCTTGATGACCCGAGAAATTTTTTATTTAAAGAATATTTAGAAGTTGTTTCGATAATTCAACCTGAAATTTTCATTATAGAAAATGTTAAAAATTTGTATAATTCAAATAATGGATATTTCAAAAATTTAATTAAAGATGAAATCGAAAAAATGGGATACATTGTAAATGCAGGCGTAATTAACGCAAAAAATTATGGTGTTCCTCAAAATAGGGAAAGAACTTTTTTCATAGCTTCCAAAAATAAATTTATTAATTTACCGAAAAAGACAAATGAATTTATTACAGTGTATGATGCAATTTCAGACCTTTCTTTTTTAGAAAGTGGCGAAGGTCAGATGATTTCTAATTATATTTTTCCGGCAAAATCTAAATACCAAGAAAAAATGAGACATAGTCATTTATTGAATCATATTGCCACTTCACATTCTGACTTAGCTATACATAAATTAAAAATGATACCACCAGAAAAAGGGAAAGAATATCTACCAAAAGAATTTCATGGTAAACAAAAATTTTCTACAACTTGATCTAGACTTATTTGAAATGATGTTAGTCCTACAATCGATACAAGGTTTGATACTCCATCAAATGGTAAGAATAGCCATCCTTTTTTACATAGGGCGATTACAGCAAGAGAAGCTGCCAGGATTCAAAGTTTCCCAGATTGATTTGAATTTTTAGGTAAAAAATGTTCTATCTGTCGTCAAATAGGGAATGCGGTGCCGCCGTTACTAGCAAACAAAATTGCAAGGCAAATCATTTTAGAATTAAATGCGGAAGCATTTAAGACTGATAATTATGATGTTATTAATGGTGATGCGTATTCAATAATAGATGAATTAGAAAAAAAGGGTACAATTATCAATCATGTCATTACAGATCCACCATACAACATATCTGTTGAAAATAATTTTAACACACTTTCATCACCACGTAAAGGTATAGATTTTGGAGAGTGAGATAAAAATTTTGATTTGCTAAGTTGGATACCTAAGTATTCTAATATTCTTCATAAAAACGGCTCTTTTATAGTATTTTGTTCTTACAGATTTTTAAGTGATATTATCCGGAAAATGGAAGGGTGCAACTTAGAAGTAAAAGATGTAATTGTATGAAGAAAATCAAATCCTATGCCAAGAAACACCAACAGAAGGTATGTACAAGATATGGAATTTGCAGTTTGGGCCGTAAAGAAAAATGCTAAATGAGTCTTCAATAAACCAAATGATACGCCTTATCTAAGAAGTTTTTTTAGTGGATCAACTGTACTTGGGAAAGAGAGAACAGAACATCCAACTCAAAAAAGCATAAAATTAATGGAGGAGATTTTGAGAATACACACAAATGAAGGGGAAGTTATAATTGATCCATTCATGGGTTCTGGCACAACAGGTGTTGCTGCACTTAATTTAAATAGGAAATTTATAGGAATTGAATTAGATAAAAAATATTTTTCAATTTGTCTAAAAAGATTGAATAAAGAGTTATAAAACATCCGGAGTTGTTTACTTATTTACTCATAAAAAACTATATTTATAAAAAATCTGTTATAAATACAGTATGGTAGATTTTAAAGAATTCTTTTATGAATATGTAATCGATAAAAAACAAGTGAAAAGTTCTTCTTACTTCAAAAATAAAGATGTAATAGCCGGACAATGAATCAGGAATAGAATAAAGGCATCTTTAATTCCAAATTTAATATATGATTTTATTTTTTCTCAAAATGAAATGAATAATAATCTTTGTGAAGTATATTTGGAAAGAACTAGATTTATTGATTTTGAAGAAACAAATAAGTCTCCGAGTGATTATTCAAAATCAAATAATATGGATACATGTGCTGTGAAACAACACTTTAGTATTTCTAATGTCATCGATATTGATGGAATCGAATTCAATTCAACATATGATGAAATTATGGATATTATAATCCATTATGTTAATGGTGTGACTATAAATGCTAATGGACCACAGAAATTCAAAAATGATTGATATAACTTTTATAGAAATTATAAATTTGCTAAAAACGAAGATAAACCTACATTCTCAGAAATATCTGATGAATTTAATGACTATGCAATAAAAATTATTGAGCCAACTTTAAAAACTCATTGCTACCCAAAGAATTTAAGCATTAAAAATAACTCTATAGAATTAGAAATTCAGACTATAAATGAACAAAAACAACGAATTGGTTTAATAGGTAAAAAGTAGTTAATGATTTATTAATAAAAAAATATGGAAAAGATAATGTGGAGTGATCATCAAAATTAAACCCATATTGTGCATACGATTTTATAGTTTGTGATAACGAGCAAAAACATTATATCGAAGTAAAAAGCACATCATCTCCTATAATGAATAAATTTTACTTTTCCAAAAATATCAATCAAATTTGATAGATATGG
>JBOFSS010000129.1:0-21431 GCA_051651665.1 Mycoplasma sp. | reverse complement strand
CTTATAAACCTAGATCAATTACTTTCATTGCAATTTTAGGAGCTCCAGAAGGTATTGAATTTTTAGAAAAAGCTCATCCTGATGTTGAAATCTATTTAGCAGCTTTAGATGAAAAACTAAATGAAGATGGTTACATTGTGCCAGGTTTAGGTGATGCTGGTGACCGATTATTTGGAACAAAATAATCTTCTATGTTTAAAAAAGAATTTTTAAATTTTCAAAGAAGAGAAAACCCAACTGCTACAATACTTTTCTTTCATGGTATTTTATCGAATGCATATTTCGCACCACCATTAGAGCAAATAGCAAAAGAAATGAATTATGATTTTTTATCATATACATTTCCTCATCACAAAGAAAATAAAACGTCATTCAAAAGTAAGGATTTTTTTAATGGTGGACTAGAGTTATTAATTTCTAAAATTATAAATCAAATAAAAACTGATCAAATAATTATTATAGGTCATAGTGCTGGTGCAAATTGAGCGACAAGATGTTACCGTTTACTTGATGAAAAAAGAGTGAAACATTTGATTTTACTTTGTCCTATTTGTTCAATAGCCAAGATTTTTACTTGAAATAAAATCAAACTTATTAATTCATATTTCAAAAACGGACAAAAAGAAATTATGAAAACAAGTCTAAAAAATTATTATTTATGCGAGCAAATTATTAATAATTATAATTTTAAAGAAAGAAACGAATGAATTAAATTTTTCTTCAAATTAAAAAGTAAAAAATACACAAGAGAATCTGAAACAATAATTAGAGATTCAAAATCAAAAACTAGTATTATAAGTGGCGAAATAGATATGGTTATAGATAACAAACATTGTAAGCAACTATATAAAAAAATAAATCCCAATTTGGAATTTATTGAATTAAAGGGAGCTACTCATATCCCTCAAATTGATAACCCTGAAATATTCACAGAATTTATGAAAGATTTTCTAGCAAAACACAAATAGAATTTATTTAATAATTTTTCCAAAGTGTGGGTAATTACGAAATTTTGATTGACTATCAATTCCGAATCCTGCAACTCATACATCATCAATGAAAAAGCCTGTTCAATCAGGAGTAACTTTACGATCCTCGAAATTCTTGATTTTTTTATTGAAAAGAACACACATTTTAACTTCTTTAGCACCCATCTCTAAAAGATATTTTTCAAACATATATAAAGTGTGCCCTCTATCAATTAAGTCTTCAAGAATTAAAATTCTTTTACCTTTAACTAATGACATATCAATAGATATATGGATTTTTGGTTCTCCAGTTGAATGTCTGTTATTGTAATATGAAGAAATTTTTGTCGCTCTTAAACTTAAATCAAAATTTAACATTGGTAATAACTGTCCAGCAAACACAATAGATCCATCCAATACCGGAACAACTAAAACATCATCATTTTCACAATCTTTGTAATACTCATTTAATTCAACTGCCAATTCTTTAACTCTAGCCATAATTTCATCATTATGGTAAATTATTTCAATTTCATTAGTTTTCATTTTTTAAAACCCTTTCAAATACATGATCAATATGTTTAATGTAATGATTATAATCAAATAACTCATCAATATTACTCACATATTTTGATCACTCATGTTCCTTTAGTATGTCAGTTAATTTTTTATCATTAGTCTTTAGAACCATTTTTTGGATTTCATCGTATATTTCTTCTCTTGAAAGATTTGTGTTAGATATTAAATAAGCCATTAATCTTCCACTGAATATTTTTTGTTCATGGATTTTTACATTTTCCAACATTTTATTTTCATCAATAATTAGAGTGCTTACAATGCTGTCAAATCTTTTTAAGATATAAACTAATGTAGAAGTAGCATCAATGAAAATAATTCTTTCATTAGAAGAATGAGAAATATCTCTTTCATGTCAAAGATTAACATTTTCATCAGCTACAAGAGAGTATCCACTTAGTAATCTAGAGAGTCCACATATATTTTCTAATCCAATTGGATTTTTCTTATGTGGCATTGCCGATGACCCTTTTTGATTTTTATCAAAAAACTCTGATACTTCCGAAACTTCAGTTCTATGAAGATGTCTTAGTTCAGTTGAAAATTTATTAATTGATAACCCAATATTATTTAATACATTAAAATAAAATGCATGGTTATCCCTTGATAATACCTGTGTTGAGTATGGACATGATTTTAAATTTAATTTTTTTGAAATGAATTCTTGCACACTAGGATTAGTGTTTGAATATGTTCCAACAGCTCCAGAAATCATACACACTTCCAAATCTTTAGCAGCAAGTTTAAACCTTATAATTTGTCTTTGTAATTCATCCACTCAACCAATTAATTTAAATCCGAAAGTCAAAACTTCTGCATGCATACCATGTGTTCTACCAATGGCCAAAGTGTATTTATGTTTTAATGCTAAATTTAAAATTGTTTTCTTCAATTGGTTAAGATGTTCAATTATTAAATCGTTAGTTTGTTTGAATGCTATTGAGTTAGCAGTATCAACTACATCTGTTGAAGTTAATCCATAGTGGATTCATTTACAAGCATCAGATTGGACGTTTTTTGTAATTGCTCTAGTAAAAGCAATTACATCATGTTTTGTTTGTTTTTCAATTTCATAAATATCATCAATTTTGAATGAGGCATGTTTTTCAATATCTGAAAGTTCTGATGGAGTTATCAAACCTTGATCAGCTAATGCTTGACAATTGGCGATTTCTATTTGTAATCATCTATCAAACTTTGATTGATCTGATCATATTTTTTCTAAGCTTTGTATTTGGTATCTTTTATGCATATTAAACCTTTATTGTTTGTACTCTATCTGGCCCTACAGAAATATATTCAATATGAGTATTAAGTAATTCTTGAAGTTTCGTTACATAATTTTGACATTCTATTGGAAGTGAATTAAAATCAGTTATTTTTGAAATATCTTTATTTCATCCTGGCATCTCAATGTAAATTGGTTCACATTTATAATATTCTTCTCTTGTTGGAGGAATGAACTCAATTGTTTCGTCGTTATATTTATATCCTATACATATTTTTACTTTATCAACTATTGATAAAACATCTAGTAAGGTAATTGCTAATGATGTTACACCAGCAATTCTAATTGAATGTTTTAAGGCAACTATATCAATTCAACCAATTCTTCTTGGTCTTTTTGTAACAGTCCCAAATTCCCTTCCTTCAATTCTTATTTTTTCAGCCAATTCATCGTTAATTTCACTACAAAAAGGACCTTCACCAACTCTTGAAGTATAGGCTTTTACTATTCCTAAGATAGAATGAATTTTTGTTACTCCAATTCCACTACCAGCACTCATGCCAGTTGAAACAGCTGATGATGTAACGTATGGGTATGTTCCGTGATTTATATCAAGCAATACACCTTGTGCACCTTCTAAAAGAATTTTCTTACCATTTTCAACTGCTGTATTTAACATATAACATGTATCAGTTACATATGGTTTGATTTGCTTTCCTATTTCTCAATATTTTTCAAGCACTTCTTCAACATTAAATAAAGGATGATTATAATGTTTGAAAATAATATTTTTTTCAGTAATTGATGTTGTTATCTTTTGTTTTAAAATTTCATAATCATATAAATCACAAACTCTAATTCCTATTCTAGAAACTTTATCAGTATAACATGGGCCAATACCTTTACATGTTGTTCCGATTTTAAGATCACCTTTATTGAGTTCATTCAACTTATCTAAGGCTATGTGGTAATCAAATATAATATGTGCTGTTGCTGATAAGTGTAGAATTCCTTCTGTGCTAAATTTTGCCTCTTTTAAATATTGAATCTCTCTTAAAAGAGTTTCAGGATTAACAACACATCCATTTCCGATTACGGTTTGTTTTTGATTGAAAATTCCTGAAGGAATAATTCTTAATGCATACTTAACACCATCAATCACAATTGAATGACCTGCATTATCACCACCTTGATAACGAACTATATAATCGTAATCATTTGCTAGAATATCAGTAAATTTACCTTTACCTTCATCTCCATATTGTAATCCTAGAATTACTTGTATTTGATTATTTAACATGAGACCAACTTTCAAAAAGAAAAAATTTTCTAAATTAATAGAAAATTCTTTTTACTTATATATTATATATTATTTTAATAAATTAAAATAAGTAACTTAATGAGTTTAAAATCACAAATACTAATGAGACTCCAGCCACCACATAACATGTTGGATTTAGCCGCTTTAAGTAATTAAACTCTCGAGTTTTTGCCTGATTTGGATTATTGTCATCAGCTGTTTCAAACGCAACATCATTAACAACTTTTTTCTGATGTTTGATTTTTTGAATAATCCCTAAAGATCCGTTCATTAAAACATATGTCATCATACCAAATGCAATACCATTTGCAATTGAATAAGTTAATAAAGTGAAAATCATTGTAATGAATAATGTTGGCATATCTGCTGCAATTTCTCATTCAAAATATTTTAATTGAGAAATCATTAATATACCCACTATTATAAGTGCACATGATGTAATCGGTTGGAACGTTCCTCAAACGTCTATAGTTTCAATATAAACACCTGTAGAGCTAAAGATATCTTTTGTCCCTAAAAACATTTCAACAGGCATAAACACTTGAATAATTGGTCATAAAGCAATTGAAGCTGCAAAACATAAAGATGTAACAATTGCAGCTAATCCTGTTCTAGCACCAGCACCAACACCTACTGTTGATTCCATATATGAAGTTACAGTTGTAGCTCCAATACCAGCACCGAATACAGTACACACTGCATCAACTTGATTAGCTTTTGATAATCAGTCTTTGCTGATTCTCTCCATTTTAGCTTGTCTATCAATAGCTAATAATGTACCAGTTGTATCGAAGAAGTCAGTATATAAGAAAGACATTAATGCGAAGTAAGTCATAGGACTTTTTCACATATTAACATCTCCAAAGCCCATTCATCCAGCTTTTGCAACTTGTCCAAAGGTTGAAAATCCATCATAATTAGTAATTAAAGTTTCTTTACCAACACCATCAACTCCACCAGCACAAATTGTTATAATTAATACCACTGCTCCTACTAGCATGGTAATAATTAAAGCACCAGGAATTTTTGCAAAATGCAATACAAGTCCTAAAACTAATAATGATAGAGCAATAAGAACTAACGGATTGGTGAAGTCACCAAGACCAGTAAGAACAGCATCGTTATTAGCGATAATACCACTATTTTGAAGTCCTACAAAGGCGATGAATAGTCCAATTCCAGCACCAATAGCAACTTTAAAGTTATGAGGTATTTGTTTTGAGATATAAAGTCTAGCGGGCGTCATTGCTATGATAAAGTAAATTAACCCAGACATAATTGTAATTGATAAAGCAGCATCAAAACCTAAGTTTGATCCTGCAAAACCAGCTACTGTATAAGTGAAGAAAGCATTAAGTCCCATTCCTGGGGCTAATGCTACCGGTACACGAGCTCATAAGCCCATCACAAATGTACCAAGAAATGATGAAATAGCAGTTGCTAAGAAAAGACCACCTATTAAATCTGCGCCAGCGGCATCAGCAATCATAGAGGGGTTAACAGCTAGGATATAACACATTGCTAAGAATGTACTAATCCCACCTATTATTTCTTTTTTAAAAACGGCTTTAGTATCATCAAATTTAAAATAAGTTTTAATTTGAGTTAACACGTAAAATCCCTTCCAAATATAATTATCTTTGTACAAGAGATAATACATGTTAGCCAACAACGTTGGACTAATAGAAACTAACAACGTTAGTATCCTTGTACATTGATATTATATTTAATAATGATTGTTTTTTCAACTAAATGATTAAAATTAACTAAAAAATTCTTTAAATAATATAATTTAAGTATGAATATTTCAATTATTATAGACGCAACTAGTCAATTTACTCATTTACATTTAATATTAAATAAAAATGAATTATTAGAAACAACAACTTATACAAATAATAATGATTTGTCATATATGCTATCTAAGTACATTTCAAAAATGTTAATCGATAATGCCTTTAAAAAAAATAATCTTAAGCAAATATACTTAGTTTATGGACCTGGAAAATTTTCTGCAATGAGAATTTGCACAACCGTTAGTAAAACTTGATCTTTGTTACTTGGTGCAGATTTGTATATTATTGATAGATTTGATTATTATTCAAATGATAACTGTATTTGTGTTTTGAAATCTGATGGTAATAAATCGTTTGTTTTAGAATATCAAAATGGAAATAGAGTTGGCGAACCCCTCTTGATGAAGAATGATGATTTAAATTCTTTCATTGAAAATCACGATCAATCAGATTTTGTGTATGAAAGTTCTAATGAAACAAAGGTAATTGAAAAATTACCTTTATTTAAAAAGGTTGATGAAGATTTTGAATTGAAATATTTGAGAGCGGCATGTTAATTAAGACGAATGATATAGATTCAATTTACAAACTTGATAAAGAAATTTTTGGTAATGAATCCTATAGTTTCGATTTATTTAAATGTATGCTTGATACAAATCATAATTTCTACTTTTTAAATGATAATGGAGTTATTGTTGGTTATATAATAGATTTGGTTGCTGGTGATGATCTTGAATTGATTAGAATAGCCGTGTTAAAACAATATCAAAAAAAAGGATTTGCTTATCAAGGCTTACTCAAATGAATAACCACTTCAATGTTTTCTAATTTCTTTCTAGAAGTTAAATCTGATAATGAGATTGCCATAAATCTTTATAGTAAAATTGGTTTCAATAAAATTCATATTAGAAAAAAATACTATCAAGATGCTAAAGATGCAATTATTATGAAATATACAAAATAAAAAGAGGTTATTCACCTCTTTTTAAATTGTTTATATATTAAAATTAAATATTATAAATTTGAGAATTTTGATAAAGTTCTTACAAATTGAGATACATAACTCATTTCGTTATCATATCAAGCAATAACTTTATATAATTTTTTACCATCAACATTCATAACTTTTGTTAAAGTTGCATCAAAGATTGAACCAGCATTTGATCCAATAATATCACTTGAAACAATTTGATCAACATTATATTCTAATGCATCAGTTGTTTTAGCGAAATCTTGAACAACTTTGTTAATTTCTTCTGCAGTTGCATCTTTAGCTAATTCGAAAGTTAAATCTACGATTGAACCAGTAATTGTAGGAACTCTTAAAGCGAATCCATCTAATTTACCATTTAATTCAGGTAAAACTAAACCAATAGCTTTAGCTGCACCAGTTGAAGTTGGAACGATGTTTGCTGCACCAGCTCTAGCTCTTCTTAAGTCAGAGTGAGGAGCATCAACTAATCTTTGGTCACCAGTGTAAGCATGGATAGTAGTCATTAAACCACTAGTAAGTCCGAATGCTTTATTAATTGGGTAAGCTACAGGAGCTAAACAGTTTGTAGTACATGATGCACCAGAGATAACTACATCTGAAGCATTTAATTCGCTGTCATTAACACCGAATACAATTGTTTTAACTGACGCTTCTTTTGCAGGTGCTGAAATAGCAACTTTTTTTGCTCCAGCAGTGATGTGTTTGTTAGCACCTTCCATTGAAGTGAAGATACCTGTTGATTCAACAACTACATCTACACTTAATTTTCCTCAAGGTAAGTTAGCAGGATCTCTTTCTGCAAACACAGGAATTTTTTTACCGTTAACGATTAAGTTTGTTTCATCAGATGAAACTTCACCTTTAAATCTTCCTTGTGCTGAATCGTATTTTAATAAATGAGCTAAAGTCGAAGCACTTGTTAAATCGTTAATACCAACGATTTCAAATTCTTTACTTAAAGTTGGACATTCAGCTATCTTTCTAAATACTAATCTTCCGATTCTTCCGAATCCATTGATTGCAATTTTTTTTGCCATAAATATAACCTCCATTACGTTATAAAAATTGATATTTTCTAGAATATATTATATATTAAAATCTTATATACTAAAAAACTAATTGAATAATGTTTAAAATACGTTTAAAAAAGTTGAGAAATTAATAGTCTTACATCAGTTTCTGGTGGTGGTGGTATTTCTTCTACAAAACTATTATCAATATTATGAATTGATGCTCTTATTAAGAATATAACTGCTATAAATGCTAAAACAACAATAATAAATGTTATTAATCATAAAAATATATGGAAGTATGGAGTTTTAGATGGTTTATTAACCCCCACTATTCAAACTGCTAGTAAATAAATGATTGGTGTTGCTATCAAACAAATACCAGCAATACTTATTCAAGTTGCTGCATTAATAAATACTGTATTCTTTTGCTCTTGCAAAACATTAGATAGTTTAGATGAGAAGAAAGCGATCACTTCTTCATCTGGTGGTGGTAAATCTTCTTCAGGAACTATTGGTTTGATTGATAATGGTCCCATTGTATATGATAAACATATAACAGTTATGAATGCAGCTAATGATAATATAATGAAAATCGATACTCTAATTCATGATTTCTTAAACCCTTTCGGGGAATTAAGAAAATTTTCAACTTCGTTTGTCAATTTTGTTTTCACATTAGTCTCCTTTTTTCAAACTATTTATTATTTTATCAATGTTTTCGGCATAATCAATACTTTTATCTGGTTCAAAAATAATTTTAGGTGTTTTGTAGATATCTAAAGCTTCTGAAACTTTTGATCTAAATAAACCAGAAATTGAATTTAAAGCATCGGCCACTTCTTTAGCTTTTGATCTATCAACACATTCAATGTATGCTTTACATATAGATAAATCATTACCTAATTTGCAATAGGTTACTCTCCCTAATTTAGCATCTTTGTTCTTAACTTCAAAAACAATTGTTCTATTGATAGTTTCTACAATAATAGATTCATATCTCATTAATTTTATTTGATTAGCCATTTTTCTTAACCTCATCATATGATTTTTGAACATCTATAAATGTTTCGATTAAATCACCTTCTTTGAAGTCATTGAAGTTTTTAATGGTACAACCACATTCTCTTCCGGCTAATGCTTCTTTAATATCATCTTTTTGGTGTTTCAATGTAGAAATTTCACTATTATAAATAATTACTCCATCACGGATAATACGACATTTTGATTTTCTGGTAACTTTACCATGAGTAACTTTAACTCCAAGAATAGTTCCTACATCACTATGTTTTCAAATTTTTAGAACTTCAAGTTCACCAAGAATTTGTTCTTCATAAATAGGATCAAGAACACCTTTTAACATAGCTTCTAATTCTTCTTTTAATTTATAAATAATATCAAAACACATAATGCTTACATTTGAATTATTAGCAAATTCTGCAATTGTTCTTAGTGGTCTAATATTGAAACCTACTATTAATGCCGAAGAAGTTTGAGCTAATCTAATATCTGATTCTGTTATTCCACCAGTGGAAGCTTTTACAGTAATAACGGTTGCTCCATCAATGTTTAATTTTGCAACCATACCTTTGATTGCTTCGAGCGAACCAGCAACATCGGCACGAATAATAACATTTAAATTTTTAAGTTCACCATTAGCAATTTTACTTCTTACACTTTGTGTGTTCAGGTTTTTAAATTGTTCTTCTCTTTGTTTTTTTTGATAAATTTTGTTAGCAATAGCTTTTGCTTCTTTTTCATCAGTGATACATAAGAATTTTTCACCAGGAGTAGCTATATGTTCAATCCCAATTATAATTGCAGGTTTTGCAGGACCAGCACTTAATAATTCATTACCATTTTCATCTTGCATTAATCTAATTCTTCCATAGGTAGAACCCACGACTGCATAATCACTTTTTCTTAGTGTTCCATTTTGTACAATAACAGTTGCAACTGGTCCAAAACCTTTATCAAGTTTTGTTTCAATTACAGTACCATATGCTAATCTATTCGGGTTAGCTTTTAAGTCTTGCATTTCAGCCATAGTTGTAATAGCGTCTAATAATTTATCAAGACCAGCACCTGTGTGCGCTGAACCTTGAATAAATATTGTATCTCCACCTCATTCTTCAGTTACTAAGTTATGTTCTGATAATTGACTAATTACTTTTTCAGGGTTAGCTTCTGGTTTATCCATTTTATTTACAAATACAATTATTGGTACATTTGCTAATTTGGCATGATCAATAGCTTCTTCAGTTTGAGGCTTTACACCATCATCTGCAGCAACTACTAATACTACGATATCAGTAACATTTGCACCTCTAGCTCTCATTTCACTAAAGGCTTCATGACCCGGTGTGTCAATGAAAGTTATTGGATTAGTATTGTGAATTATTTGGTAAGCACCAATATGTTGAGTGATTGCTCCAGCTTCTCCTGAAGCTACTGATGATAATCTAATTTTATCAAGTAATGATGTTTTACCGTGATCAACGTGACCCATTATAGTAACAATCGGAGGTTTCTTTTGAAGATTTTCATCAGAATCTTTAAAGTCTATATTGTCTAAAACGTTTTCTGCGCTAATTTCTTTTTCAATTTTAAAGTCAAGATTGTTTTCTAAACAAATTTCACCTATTTGTTCAATAGTTAATAAATCATTTATTGTTACCATTTTCCCTTTTAAAAAGAAATACTTGATAAGTTCAGCTGTTGATTTATTGATTTTAGGAGCAAGTTCACCTAAAGTTAATGGTGAAGTAAATACAAAAACCCCATCCTTAACCCCTGTGTTTACAGTTTTTAATTGTTCTTTAATATTTACTTGTGTTCTATTATCTACTCTTCTTATGTTTTTTTGATTAGATTTTTTTATTGGTCTTTTTGCTTTCATGATGACTCCTTATAGTGAATTATTTATTTGTTCTATAAAATCATTTGCATTTTCAATTTTTAATTTATTTACTAAAATATTTTTTGTTTTTTGAGAGTTAATTACTTCTTTATCTTTGATAATGTAATTTCCTCTTTTTTGAATTTTTTGTTCAATATCAAGTATTGCTTGATTGTCAATAATGACAAATCTAAACAACTCATTCTTTAAAAGAATTTTCCTAGATATTATACATTGACGGTTATTTTTTATTTTTTATCGCCTTTGATTGCAGCAATTTCATCAGCAAATGCATCTGATAATTCCATATCTTCATAAATACCTATATCAAAGTCATCATCGTTAGAGTTATTTTCTCTCATTAATGATTCCATTGATTCAGCAGAATGACCATTCATTAATTCATCTTTTTTAAGAACTACATTGAATTTAGCTTCTAATTCTTCTTCAGACATATTTTCAATTTCATCTAATATTACTGATGATGAATAGCTAGGGTTTGATCTATTAGTTTTAATGAAAGAATCATAGTTTGGTTTTGGTTTGTAACCAAAACTTCTTGCTTGAACTGTTACTGGTTCATAGCTAATATTATGTTGAGCAGCTTCTGCTGGTGTATTGATATCAATACCACAATTTAAAATTTTAGAAATCAACTTAATATTGAATCCTTTTTTACCTATTATGATTGGCAACATATCTTCATTGGCAATTATTGTTGCATAAGCTTGTTCGCCATTTTCTCCAGCTGGAGTGTAGTTGTATCCAACAATATTTTTAGAACCACAAGCACTAACTAGGAATTCTTTAGGATCATCACTATATTTAACAACTTCAATTTTTTCGCCATTTATAATTTCACTGATTGTTTTAATTCTTGTACCTTTAGGTCCAACAACAACACCACAAGGATCAAAACTAGAATTATATGAAGATACTGCTATTTTAGTTTTAAAACCTGCAATTCTTTCAGCTTTTTCAATAGTGATTTCTCCAGTAGCTATTTCAGGAACTTCTAATTCTAATAATTTTGTAACGAATTGAGGATCTGCTCTTGAAAGGATAATTGGTCAACCTTTTGATTGCTCTTTAACATCTTTAACTAAGAATTTATATCTTTGTCCAGGTGTTAGAATTTCTCCAGGGATTGATTCTGCACGAGAAACAAACCCAACATTACCATCTTCTAAGTCAATAAAATAAAAGTTTTTAGTTTTATCATGTTTTTCAACTTGACAATTAACAATCTCGCCAATTCTTGGAGATCATAATTTAAAGATTTTTTCATTGTTGATTTCATTTAATCTTTGTTTAAAGATTTGCATGATCATTCCAACTTCGTTCTTTTTAAAGAATTTGAAAATATCAAAATTGATTTCACAAGTGTCACCAACTTTATATTCACCGTGTTCTTTAGCTTCTCTTAATGGTATTTCTACGAAGTCATCATATTCACCTTCTGGTAAATCTTCAATTACTGTTAATATTTTTTTTGCAAAAACTTCTTTTTTATCAAAATCAATAATAACTTCTATTTGTTCATCCGGCATATTTTTGTTGTAAATTTTTGTGATAGTATCAGTCAGCATTTCGGCAATTCTAGCTTGAGAAACATCGTGTTCTTCTGCCAATAACCTAACAAGTTCAATTACATTTGTTTGCATTTAATAATCCTCCAATGGCCTTAATATAAAAATAAATCTGAATCCGGAGACTCAGAGTTACTCTATATTCATATTATATATATATTTTTTATAAATTATAAATTTATTTAATATTTAATAAGCTGTTGCATTTGTTTATTCATTTTCCTTTTATAATATAAGGTATTTAATATCAATGTGATTTCACTAAATCCCATAACAATAGGAGCTAAAATAACAGGCACTATACCTAAAAATGCAAGAGGAATTGTTATTGCATTATAGCCAAACGCTCAAAATATATTACGAATAATCGCTCTTCTTGTTAGTTTTGTAATTTTTAGTGATTTATAGATATTTATAATATCGCCGTTAACAATATTTAAATCACTCACATCTTTTGCTGATTCATTGGTTTTAGATATTGATATCGCAAGATCTGATTTTTTTAAAGCTATTAAGTCATTAATACCATCACCAACATAAGCAACTAGTTTTCCATCTTTTTTAATTTTATCTATAATGTCACCTTTACCATCGGGCTTAACATTACTATAATATTTTTTTATGCCAAGTTCATTAGCGACATATTTTGCATTCATTTCATTATCACCAGTTATTAAATAAGTTTCTAAGTTATTTTTATGTAAATATTCAATAACATTTTTAGCGTTTGCATTTAATTCATCTTTCATTGATATTATAGCAACAATGTCATTACCCTTCGCCAAACCTAAATTAACAACTCCAGGTTCTTCATTGCAAGATTCAACTCTATTTGTAAAGCCACGATTTAATAATTTGTTAACACCAGAAATTGTATAAATAGAATTTTCTATTCTTGCCGATAAACCAAATCCCACTTCTTCTTGATAATCTATTAGAGAAATTTCTTTAGCATCTTTTTCTTTTAAATAGGTAACAAGACTATTAGCTAAAGGATGAATGCTTTGTTTTTCTAAAGAAAAGATTATATCGTTGTATTTATTATTGGTATCTGTTGAATTGATGACAGAAAATTTCCCGTGTGTAAGTGTTCCTGTTTTATCAAAAGCTACTGCATTTAAATTTTTAATTTTTTCAAAAATTTCTTTAGTATTGAAAATAATATGATTTTTAGAAGCAATACCTAAACCGATCATCACTGCTAATGGTGTAGCGATTCCTAATGCACAAGGACAAGCGATTGCGATCATTGCAATAGAAAAGAAAATTGATGAAAGTAAATTAATGGTTATATAATTTTCGCTCCCACTTATAACAAAGTGCGGGATGTCGCTTCAATTACTTGTACCTAGAAAATTTTGAATTTCATATCCAAAAAAGAAATTAATGATAAATGCCAGAATTGCTAATACCAATAAAACTGGTGTAAAGAAGACTGAGATTTTATCAGCAAATTTTTGTATTTTTGGTTTTGATGATTGTATTTCTTCAACTTTATTAATAATTGATGAAAGTATTGTTTCATTGTTATTAGCAGTGGCTTCTATAATAATTGAATTACCCAAATTAATTGTTCCGGCAAATACTTTATCACCTACATTTTTTAAAACGGGTTTAGCTTCACCTGTTAGTATAACTTCATTAACATAAGAAGATGCGTTTATGATAATTCCATCAGCTGAAATTTTAGAATTATTTTTAATTTCAATAAATTGGCCTTTGGTTATTGTATTAGCATCTATTTCTACCGAAGACTTTGTTTTTTTGTCATATAGAAAAGCTTTCTGTGCTTGAAGTTTAACCAGTGATTGAATATCATTCTTAACTGTTTTTTGCATATTATTTGTTATAAATTCACCCATTAACGCAAAAGATATAATTGATGCACCAATTTCAAAAAAGGACATATAGTCAGAATGCATATCATTATTAAAATCTAACATTCCACCACTTCTAGAATATGAAAATAGTCATAATGATCAAACAAAACTAATGATTGTTGAAAGCGCAATTAATGTACACATACCTAATTTTTTATATTTAAAAATTTCTTGAAATGATCAAACATAAAATTGATATCCAAAACCAAATTGAACTATTACAGTTGCAAATAAACTATATCATTCAAATTGCGATGATCAAGCATGGTGATTAACTTCGAAGAACATTAACAAATGTTCTATTACTAATGGTAATGTTAATACAAAAGCTAATATTAATCTTATGAGATCTCAATTTTTATATCAAACAACTTTTTTTTCTATTGTTTGCATAAATTACCTTCAGCAAGAAAATCAAAAAAATCCGATAATTCAGTTATTTTCTCTTTGTTAATACTATAGTTGTTGCAAACACCGTTTTTCTTATAGATTACTAAATTTGCCTCAACTAGCAATTTCATGTGATAACTAAATGTTGGCTGTGTTATATTGAATGATTCCAACATATCACAACCACATTGAGTTTTTTGATTTAATTTTTGTAGTATTGTCACTCTAGTTTCATCGCTCAAAATTTTAAAGCAATGAGATAATTCTTTATTAGTCATATATAGATACCTCTCTATATAAAGAGTATAACACATACATAGATAATTATCTATATATACTTTATAAATTTGTTATTGTTGGGATATAAAATGTTTGACATAGTAGACCAATTAATAAACATAACACAAATATTGAAACACTTACAATCATTGAAATGTAGAATACTTTTTTTGTGTATTTTTTTCTTTCTGCACAATAAGCAACAAATTCATCATGTGTTTCAACATCATCAATTGCTTGTTTGTGAGAATAAAGTTTTGTTTTTTCTTTAATTCTAGCAAGATTGATTTTTCTTTTGAATTTCAATGTACCAAATCCAAAAAGTGCTACTTGATCTAATCTTGCAATAAATCAAAAAAGATTTAATAGTAAATGAGATACGCCAATTGCAATTACAGAGTTTGGTCATTGAAATTTAAAGGAATCTGCAAAGGTTGTAAATCCAATGCCAAAAATAACGGATGAACCTATTAGAAAAAAAGCATTTATTAAGATAAAAGGTATCATACCATTTGGATAAGCTAAAGATAAGTCATCTTCACTTTTTTCACTTTTTTTATTATTTTGTTTATTTAAAGAATTATTTCTAACAAGTTTATTGATTTTATAACCAGGTTTAAAATCAGAAGTTCCTATTTCTTTCATTTTGCAATTTGACTTTCTGATGCTAATACAAAATGTTCATGCTTATCTGAGACTGAATGAAATAACGGTTGATTTGAAGTAGTGTATTTTGAATCGTAGTCCATAACAGCGCTAAATGATGATAAATCAACATGTATTTTACTTAATTCAGGACTGGCTTTAATTAATGACTTAGTATAAGGATGGACAGGATTTTTGAAAATTTCTTCAGTATCTCCTTTTTCAACAATTCTACCTTTATGCATAATAATCAATCTATTAGAAACATATCTTACCATTGATAAGTCATGGGCAATCAATAAGAATGTGATACCTTTTTCTTCGGCTAATCTTTTCATGATATTGATAACTTGAGCTTGAATAGAAACATCAAGAGCTGAGATCGGTTCATCAGCAATTATTAATTTAGGATTAGAAATAAGCGCTCTTGCAATAACTATTCTTTGTCTTTGACCACCTGAGAATTCATGTGGGTAACGATATGCATGTTCACTTTTAAGTCCAACTTCTTCAAGAGATTTATATACATATTGACGAGTGATATAAACTGACAATCTTTTTCATTGTAACATTAAAAGATGTTTAGATTTATTTCTAAGCATTCTAAATAAATTAACTTCATCTAATAAATTAGTGTACTCAAAATTTATAGCATCAATAACTTGAAGTTTATTTTCAATGTTTCTTTCGATTAATAGAACTTCAGCAGATTTTTCTGCAATTAAAGATTTAACTTTAGAAACATTAGGTGAAAGTAATTTTGTTAATTTTTCTTTCATTTCAGTTGCAGCTTTTTTAAGTTCTACTCATGATTTATAAAATGCTAAATCTAAAGATTTTAGATCATTTTTTTGAGCATTAATTAAAGGCATTGATTGAGAAGCGAATTCTGCATTATCTTCTTGTATGAAAATTTCACGTGCCATTTTAGCTGCTTCAAAATCTGATAAAGCACTTTCAAAATCTGGCGATGTTTTTTGTTTGTTACTTTGGTTTTTAATTGTGTCTCTTTCTGATTTTAGAGATTCAAGTTTTGCTTTTAAACTTTCAACTAATTTTTCATGCTTAGTTTGTATAACTTCAGAATTTTTGTTTAAAGATTTAATTTTTGAAGCAACTTCTTTATCCTCTTCTGTAAAGTTTGTACCCTTTAAAACTTCTGTTTTAGAATGGATTTTATTATAAACTTCTTGATATTTATTGAATATAACCATTATCTCATCTTCACTAGTATTTGCTAATGTACAAGCATCTAATTGATCGCTATATTTAGTTAATAAAATAATATCATTAATTAAATCTTCATATTTAGATTCAATTTTTGAAGAAATATAATTAGAAAATAAATTTAAATCAGTTAATTCAATATTGATATTTTTATTTAATGCACTAATCGCATGTAAAGTATCTTTTAATATTAAACATCTTGTATATTTGTAAATATAAGCAGTTAATGAATCAGTTAATTGGTAGTCTTGTTTTGAAGCTTTAATTTCTGAAGTTATGCTTGATTTAATAGAATTTAATCTTGTTAAATTTTCAACTTTATATTTTGATACAAATTTTTCTTCAATGTTTTTAATTTCTTCTTTTTGAGCTTCTATTTTTTCATTTATTTCATAAAATTGAACAGGATTTTTTAATAATTTTTTCTCGTGTAAAAGAGCTTTTTCTGTTTGGTAGTAATCATTTTCAGTTTCATGAAGTTTTCTTGTTTCGAACTTACTATAGTTTTCATCTATCAAATCGTAGATAGCTTTATTGAAAACATTTAAATCTTTAATAGATTTTTTAAAAGTTGTTTCAACTGTTTCGAGTATATTGAATATATCATCTGTACGATTAATATTTAACCTCAAAGTTCTAATATCAATTGCCGCTTGTTTAAATAAAGAAATATTATTTTTATAAAAAGGAATTAAATATTGTTTAGATAAAATAAAATCTTGATATTTAAAAGTATTTTGAAAATAAGGGTTAACTTGGTGACATTTTTCAATAAATTTAGTTGTGTCTTTTGCAATTGTTTTATTAATTACTAAAGGTTCTGCAATTAAAGATAGTACATTTTTTCTTGGGTTAAGCGAAGACATTGGATCTTGAAAGATCATAGACATATTTTGAGTTAATCAAAATCTTGATTTTTTGTTCATTTTTGGTTGATTGATTATTTGGTTGTCAAAAGTAATTGTCCCTGATGATGTTGAATATAATCTAATTGCACATTTACCAGTGGTTGATTTACCAGAACCTGATTCTCCAATTATTCCAAAAAAATCTTTTTCATAAACATCAAAATTAATATCATCTAAAACTTTAACCATTTTACCTGATTTAACAAAATATTTATTTAATTTATTAATACTTAATAACGGTGTTCTTAATGGAGTAGAATTTTTATTTTCAACAATCGGTTGAATTGGTTTTTCTTTAACAATTTTTGAAGTTGTAAGAATTTTTTTAGGCTTATCAACTTTAACAGTTTTAACTTGTTTAATTGTTTTTACTCGTTCTTTTTTCGCATTTGCTTTTTTAACAGCAGTTCCATAGTTGACATCTTTTTTAATTCAACTGTATCAACAAATATGTCTCCCATCTTCCAACAACACAGTTTTATGGGCATTAGCACGTGGACAAACTGAACATTTTGTTTCTTCACTATTATATGTTGCAAATTCTCTTCAAACTGCTAATTTGCTTTTATAATTGTATGGATTATTTATTTTTAATTTGTCGTTATTTTTATCTGCCATATTTTGTACCTCGTGTTTTATTTTTCTGATTGTTGTTTGGAATTTTTAGCCGCTTCTTTTAAAGATAAAGATTTTTTAGCAATTTGCATTTTTATCTTAATGTCTGACGGTATATCAAGTTTTGGAGCATCTGGATGTAATAATCAAGTTGCTGCATATTGAGTATTCGAAACTTTGAATAAAGGCGGTTCTTTTTCAAAGTCAATTTTTCTTGCATATTTATTTCTCGCTGCATAAGCATCACCTTTTGGTGGACTTATCATATTTGGAGGAGTACCTGGAATTGAAATTAATTCTTCATCACTATTTACATCTGGAATAGAACTAATCAATGCTCAAGTATAAGGGTGTTTAGGATTAGTGAAAATATCTGTAGTAGTTCCTTTTTCAACTATTTTTCCTGCATACATAATATACACATAGTCACATAAGTTAGCTACAAGAGCTATGTTATGTGAAATGAAAATAATAGATATACCTAACTCATCTCTTAATTTTTTAATAAGATCAATAACTTTAGCTTGAATAGTAACATCAAGCGCTGTAGTTGGTTCATCTGCAATAATAATGTCTGGTTCACCAATCAAAGTAATTGCAATAACAATTCTTTGACGCATACCACCTGAAAACTCGTGTGGATAAGAGTTGACTGCATCTTCTGGATTAACAATTCCGATGAAGTTTAAAACTTCAATCATTCTAGCATGCATAGTTGATCTAACAGTATTTTTCTTATGAATTAATTTTGCTTCTTTTAATAACTTTTCTTTTTCTACTTCTGACTTAGTTGAATCATTTTTTATTTGATAACATGAATGGTCAAATTTTCTTTTTTGAGTTATTTTGATAGCATCAATAATTTGAGTTTTTATTTTTTTTGTTGGGTCTAGAGACATTAAAGGATCTTGTGGAATATACCCTACTTTTGTCCCTCTAATATAAGCTCATGTTTTTTTAGAAATTGTATTTAAATCAATACCGTTTAAATTTAGGTTATCAGCAGTTGTAATTGAACCATCGTTAAAACCTAATAATGTTTTAACAGAAACTGATTTACCTGAACCTGACTCTCCTACTAAACCGACAATTTCACCTTTATTAAGTGATAAGTCAATACCTCGAACAGCTTGAACATACCCTAATTTATTTTTGAATGAAACTTTTAAATTTGTGATATCTAAAACTTTATCTTTTTTTAGAAGAAGTTTTTTCTCTTTAACATAATTATCACTAGTTAAAGTTTTTTGTAGCATTAGATTTTTTTTAGCTTTAATTTTATCTATCATATTATTCTCCAGAAATCCTTGGGTCTAATGCATCGTTTAAATTATTTGCAATTATTTGAGAACTTAATGTCATTAAAATCATAACTATTGTTGGAGCCATTAGTAAATGTAAGTAAGTATTATTTCTTGCTGTTTCAATCATTGTACCTAATGAAATTTGATCAGCTGCCATAATACCCAAGAATACTAATGATGCTTCAAAGAAGATAATTCTAGGAATCAAATTAACTAATCTAACAAATAATCTACCTGATATATTTGGTAACATGTGACTGAATATGATTCTAGTTTGACTAGCACCTAATGTTCTAGCAGCCTGAACAAATTCAGCATCTTTATATTTAAGGATATAAGTTCTTGCTGTAACTGCTGGACCCATTCAGTTAACTAATATAAGTGCAACACCAAGAGTAAATAACCCTATTTGTCCTCCACTAAATACTAATCCTAAGATAATAATTCATAAGATTAATGGAACACCTGAAAGAATTTCAACAAATCTCATCATCACATTATCAACTCATTTACCAGCATATGAACCAGAAACTGAACCGTAAATAGTTCCAAGAACAACAGATGGTACTGCAACAACGATTGCAAACATAAATGATTTAACAGTAGAGTATGATAGCATTGATGCTCAATCTCTTCCTAAACCATCTGTTCCAAATAATATTGTCACATTTTTTAATGCTGGAATAACATATGGATTAAAGTTTTCTACTTGATATTGAGAACCTATTAATGTCGCTGATGTTCAAATACCTTCAAACCCTCTTAATGCTTCATATGTATCTTTATCTAATGTAGTCAATGGAACAATACCACTAATACCTAATCATGGGATTCTTGGCGGTAAGTACGCAATAGCAGAAGGCAAGATATTTTTAATTGAATTATCAACATTGGAAATTGTACTCAATGTTGCAATTGTAGCCACTAAAAGAATTAACCCTAATAAAATAGTGAAGAATATAGCTGATTTAGACTTGAAGAATCTTCTAACTACATCTTTGAAGTATGTAGTTGGTCTACCTGCTATTTGTTCATTCGAAATAGAATAAATGTCAACTTGTGAGAATTTTTCTTTTTCAATTTTATGAGTTTTTACTTTAGATGAATTGATAACAATTTTACTATAGTCTAAATTAATGTCCATAGTTTTATCAACTTCAAAGATATCAACTTTAGAGTCTGTATCATCTCTCTCAAGATTTACTTTACTATTTGAAAAATATGCTAAGAATTTTTCACGATCACTTGTAATATTGATTTTTTTCTTTCTAGAAATATAAGCAACAGATCTTTTGTATAAAGAGTTTGCCGATTTTTCAGAAAGTCTAATTCTAGGGTCTAAAATTGTATAAAGCATATCTACTATAATTTGTAATATAAAGTAAATACCACCATAGAATACTGCTGAGAAAATAACTAAATATAACTCTTTATTATTAATTGAATTAATTAAAATAGTTGCAGTACCTGGAACATTAAAGAATTTTTCAATAATTATTGAACCACTTAAAACAGCTAAGAAAGCTGGTAAAAGAGAGGCAACAATAGGTATACCAGCATTTCTTAATGCATATTTTCAAACAACTTGTCTGAATGTATAACCTTTTGCTAAAGCTACTTTAATGTAATCTTGTTTAAATACTTCAACCAATTCATTTCTTGTATAATAAGTGATTGTCGAAATCGAAGATAATACCATCGATAAAATTGGGATGATCATAGATTTGATCATTTTTGGTATATCTTCACTGGTGGTAGGAACAATGAACTGTTTTGGTAACCCCATCAAACCTGCAAGTTGT
>JBOFSS010000128.1:0-3345 GCA_051651665.1 Mycoplasma sp. | reverse complement strand
CACAAAATATGAATCGGATGTTTGACCTGAGAATGATGATATTTGATCGTTAACTTCTTGTTTTTATAATGATGAATCTGATATTGAAAAAATGAAGAAATTAATTTCTAAACAATTATTAGATTTAAACAAATCTGATGAATTAAGATGTGTAAATATTTCTGAATGCATGATAAAGGATTTTAACCTTAGCGAGTTTAATGTCGTTCAACAAAATTACATTTCAAACTATATATATGAATTAGAAAAAATGAAAACTTTCTCTGGAAATAAACTACAGAAAAAAAGAAATCATATGAATTTTTTCAAATCACAAAATCACAATTTAAAAATCGTTAATATTAACGATGTTGAAAAAGATGAATTAATAAAATTTTCTGAATATCATATAGAAAAATATTCTGGTGAAAATAGAAAATATGAAATTGATGTTTACAAGCAATTTTTAGAATTCGAAGTTCCTAAAACAGAAAAGTTCTTTGGAACTGTGATTTATATAGATGATAGAATTGTAGGCTTTACACTTTGTTTTTTAAGAAAAGGTATATGTGAAGTAATCATTGAAAAGGCAGAAAGAGATATTAGGGGATTATATCAATTTTTAATATCTACTAATCTCACTTTCCATAATATAAATGCTCAGTATATGGATAGGGAAGATGATGCAGGTATTTTAGAGTTAGCAAAATCAAAACACTCATACTATCCAATCGCCACTGTGAATAGATATAATATTTTAGGTTTAAATACAAACTTCGAAATTAAAAAGTAATTTGAATTGAATTTGATTAACTATAGTAATAATTACATCTGTTACAAATAAATATAAAAAAAATGCCGTAAGGCATTTTTAATTGTTCAATATTGATGATATTAACGTTTTGTAAATTGTGGACTTCTTCTTGCACCATAAAGACCGAATTTTTTACGTTCTTTAACTCTTGCATCTCTTGTAAGTAATCCAGCAGCTTTAAGATCTTTTCTGTAATCTGCATTTGCACATAATAATGCTCTTGCAATTCCTAATCTAATAGCACCAGCTTGACCAGTAAAACCACCACCAAGAACTTTAACTTGAATGTCAAAAGTTCCTTCTGTTTTACTAATTACTAGCGGTTGATTCATGTATTGAATAACTAATGAATTTGGAAAATATTGTTCAGGTGATTGACCATTGATAGTTGTTTTTCCAGAACCTGGAATCATTCTAACTTTAGCTACGGAAGATTTTCTTCTTCCTAATCCTTTGTATTCTGCGTTTGCCATATTTTACCTCTTAATTCACTTTCATTTCTACAGGAGTTTGAGCCTCATGCTTGTGGTTAGCATTTGGATAAACATGAAGTTTAGTTATGATTTGACGTGATAGTCTGTTTTTTGGTAACATTCTTCTCACAGCATTAGTAATTAATTCTTCACTATACTTTTCAATCATTTCTTTACCACTTCTTTTTCTTAAACCACCCATATAGTGTGAATGTGTATGTCAGAATTCATTTTTTGTTTTGTTGCCAGTAAGAATTACTTTACTAGCATTGATAATAATAACGTGATCACCACAGTCTACGTGTGGTGTTCAAATCGCTTTATTTTTTCCCCTTAGGGTGTCGGCAACTTTAACGGAAAGCTTTCCAAGCACTAGATCGGTTGCGTCAATGATGAATCATTTACGGCTTGCGCTTGCAGCTTCTTTCGTTACCATAGTAGTTTTTTGCATAATATGCCTCCAAAAATTATAAATTTAAGGAAAAACTGAAAGATATAACCTTTTTATTATAACTTAAACATTAAAAAATAATATATTTTATTAAATTTTATATAATGAATGCAATATATTAGGAGCATAAAATGTCAATAATGGATATTATAGTATTAGTTTTTGGAATGTTATCTACAACAATAACTTCAATAATGTACCTACCACAAGTTATCAAGGTTTATAAAACTAATAAAACAGACGAATTATCTTTGATGACATTCATGGGATCTTTAACAGCATCTTTGCTTTGAACCATTTATGCAATATTAATGTTGATAAATGGGTTTGTTTTAAAATCAGAAAATCCTTTAATATCAGCTCTCCCGGTTTTAATATGTAACTCCATATTAATAATATTAATGTCTTATATTATTTTCAAAAAAATAAAAAATGATAAACAAAAAAAGAAAAATGTAGCAAAAGAAAAACAATAATAGAATAAAAAACCCGGTTACCCGGGTTTTTGATTGTAAATTATAAGCCATGTTCTGTACTCTTTCGAGTGCTAATTATTTATCTGAGTCATTGACCCCAATATTAACCTTCAGTTAAGTTAATATCATTCCCTTACCAAAATTTAGGTTTCTCGCTTGCGGTGTTTACCAACGTTTCATCTTATCAATTACTTGATAGCTCGTCTCTGTGGCACTTTTATAGATTCAATTTCCTCTTGGGATATTGAATCAGACGTCATTAATCAAATGCTATACCTTATTAATTAAGTATACTACAAACACTACAACCATCGCAGGTTGTGCGAGCATGGACTTTCCTCTACTTTGCAGCAGCAATTAGCCATTTACATCATATATAATATAATAAAACAATCTAACCAACAAGTTTATTTCTAAGTATTATTAAATTAATTATGATTTTGTTTATGATTTTAATAAATTCATCATCGTTTTTATTTGATGGATCTTCTAAATTTCAATCATAAAATTCTTTATGCTTAATATTTGGACAAACAACGTTACAACCCATAGTGATCAATATTTCAACTTCTGGAATTTCTTTAATCAATTTAGAATTTTGAGTTAATGTCATGTCAATTGAAAATAAATCATTAATTATTCTTACGGCATCTTTATTGATGTTTGGAACTACCTCTGTTCCCGCTGAGTAAATATCTGCCACATCAAATAAAATCACTTTAGCCAAAGCTTCAGCTATTTGACTTCTACAGGAATTGTGAACACATATAAATGCTATTTTTGTTTTTTTCATATTGCACCAAATAAAATAATGGGTCACCCCATTATTTTTTATATTATTTTTTAGGGAATGCCATTGCTGGTCTTCTGATTCCGGGATTAGAATTTGAAGGCATTGGTCTATTGTGGTTTGTTGCTCCCATAGGTCTTGACATACCAGGTCTAGAGATTCCTGTTGGTTTTCTATTTTGTAATGAATTAGGTTTTTCTTCTACATCTGTTGACTTTACAACTGCTGGTCTTTTTGCACCAAATTGGTAAGATCAATTTTTTATACTTGAAATATAACTTTCTAATTCTTCTTTTCTTCAGTTTAATTGCTCTAAGTATTCTTTTAACTCATCAATTTCCATTATTTCAATATTTCTATCT
>JBOFSS010000127.1:0-10849 GCA_051651665.1 Mycoplasma sp. | reverse complement strand
AGATAAATTACTTCAAGGTAGATTATTTTCTTATGGTGACGCACATAGATATCGTGTAGGTACCAATCATAATCAATTACCCATAAATCAACCTAAGTGTCCAATGCATAATCATCAAAGAGATGGTTCTATGGCAATTAATAATTATGATTCAACTGTTAATTATGAACCAAATACAGTTGATGCATATCAAGAATTGAAACATGAAAGAGAAACACGAGAAATTAAGTCATCTAATATTGGTTATTTTGAACAAGATAATGATTTTTACACTCAACCAGGACTATTTATAAATTTATTGAGAAAAACTCCAAAAGAATATGAAGATCTAGTAAAGAACATATCAAGTAACCTAAAGCCTGTTTCTAAACATTTAAAAGAAAAAGTGCTTGAACATTTCAATAAAATTGACGAAGAATTTTCAAAAGATGTTAGTTCTTTAATAAATTAAAATATTTAAAACTATAAAAAAACTTAAGATTTATTTCTTAAGTTTTTTTTGTTATTCAATTATGATAGTTTCACTTGTTTCATAAGGTTGCTCAACTTTGATAATCTCTTCTGGAACAGGAGTGATAAAGCATGCAAACGTTATGGCTATTGCTTCTAATATAACTCCACAACCAGCAAAGACGGTTCCTCATATTACATATTTTATAAGTTCTGTATTCAAAGTATCAGACAATCCGTCATATATCCCAGTAAACCACAAGAATGGGGCAAAGATTAATAACGGGATACTACCAGCCAACATGGAAAACATTGTAATGCTATATATTCCTCAAATAATAAAAAACACATACGAAGAAATTCCAATGACTGCACTTAAAACTACAAATAGTCTTTTTTCAAAACGGAATTCTTTTTTAAAGAGCATCAATGATGCCATAATAATTGGTCAGATACCTAAAGTGAATCAACCAACTGGAGATAGTGATAATAAGTACATTTTTTTAGTGTTATTCATAATAATCATTATACATTAATGACATTGATTATGAAAATCTATTGGTTCTTTTGTCTTTCCTTTTTTATTAATTCGGATTTAACTTTCAATTCATGATTAGTTTTACTGATTAATTTTTGATTCGATCTTTCATAAATATATCTATCTTTTTTAGACTTACTCATAGCTAATGTTTTTTTAATTTTAGTTAAATTTTTAAAGTTCTTTTTCAAATATACATTATAGATGGCCATTTTTTTAGAAGTTGAATATTTAAAGTCATTTTTTCTTTTTTCTAATCTTTTATCAAAAATATCTAATTGATTTGAAACATTTTTAAATGAATAGCTATTCCGTGAAAATGAGATTTGATATATTGAGGCACTTTCATAAAACTCATCAACACTCATATTTTCTCTATATACTTCTTTTTTAATGACCATTACTAAAACATTGCTTTTATCAATTGAGTAAAAAGAGAGATAATCATTATCTAAAAACTTTATCTCAACACCATCATCAGTTTGAGCATGAAATAATCTTAAAAATTTAATTAATTGGAAATTCTTTTTAATTGAATAATAAGATTGATTCGCTATATTTTTTATAATATTTAGTTCTACTTTATAAGTTCCTAAAATAATATCTTTTAAATCAGAACTTTTAATCTTTATTAACATCTCATTAATTAGTGTTCTATGATTGTTAATCTCTATTTCACGATAATTAACAATTGGTGATTTATTTTGTTTAATATTCATATCACCAAATGATTTTTTAAGTCTCTCTATATTATCAAAATATGTGTCCATTTTTTTAATATATCTTCTTAATCTAAAAATCAAGAAATAAGAAGCAATTAGTGTAATTAAAGCTAATGATCCAACAAAGATCATTGCTATAGGAGTAACTATACGATAAAAAACATCTGTTCATTCCATATTAACTTTTCTCCTTCAACAATTTAATATCGTTTAATCTATTTTGAAGTTTAACAAAAGATTCATCATCAACAAATGATTTATTTGAAATTCTTTCATAAATATATTTTTCTTTTCTCATCAAAACGTTAGATAGTGATTTTTTATATTTAGGAACATTTTTAAAATTTTCGTGTAAATAAATATTGTAAATAGAAAGTTTTTTAGAGACTACATACTTATAATCATTTTTAATAGAATCAAGTTTAACCTCAAATTCTTTAATGGGATTTGAGATATTATTAATTAAAAATGATTTCCTAAAAAAGAATAGTTGATACACACTAGCTTTTTTATTAAAATCCTCACACAACATATTTTCTGTATACTCTTCCTTCTTAATTAAATAGATAGAGACTGAATATTTTTCAATGGTATAGAAAGAAAAGTATTCATTATTAAAAAAGACTATTTCTACACCACCCTCATTTTGAACATGAAATAATCTAAGGAATTTGATTAGATTAATATTTTTAGTGATTGATTGGTACGATTGATTCGCCACTCTTTTAATTGATTGAATATCTTTTTTATATGTACCTAAAATAATGTCCTTAAGATCAGCTGTTTTAATCTTAGTGATCATTTCTTGAATAGTTTTTCGATTTGCTTCTAATTCTATTTCTGTAAAATTCAAGATTGGAGACTTTTTAGCCAACACTCTAGAAGAATTATAACTCTTAGACATCCTTTCTAAGTTTTGGTAGTAAATATCGACTTTTCTTGCATACTTTCTTAACTTGAAAACAAAATAATAAGAAGATAGTAAAATCAATGCACCACTAACTGCTACTAAAGATGTTATTAAAGGGGCAACTATTTGTTGTAATACAAGATATCATTCCATATTAAAATTATATATTTTGTTTATTTTTTAAGATAATTAAATTTGAATATTTTTATTCATTTGCATTTTTTGGCAATTTTATTAGATTGAAAGATAAAAAAATGTAGACATTATAAAATAATCTAGTAAAATCTAATGGTAATTTTTATACTAACATTACAAAATAGATGTGAATATAAGGTTAAAATTTATATATCATAACTAAAAAATAGCAAATTATAAATATAAGGAACAAAAATATATGTCATCAGAAAAAGATAAAGCAGCAAAAGCAAAAGCTAAAGAAGAAGCTAAAGCAGCAAAAGCTAAAGCTAAACAAGAAGCTGAAGCAGCGAAAGCTAAAGCTAAACAAGAAGCTCAAGCAGCAAAATTAGAAAAAGCAAACCAAGAAAAATTAGCAAAAGAATCTGCTAATGCTAATAAATCAAAAGATGCGAATGCTAAAGCAGAAGCTAAAGCAGCTAAAGCAAAAGCTAAAGAAGAAGCTAAAGCAGCTAAAAAAGCAGCTAAAGCAAAAGCTAATGTTTCAACTGAAACTAAAAAAGTTGAAGAAGTTAAAGTTGAAGCTGGCAAAAAAATAGCATGAGAAGTTAAAGTTGGAGATGCTAAAAAAGGTGTTATTTGTAATTCAATTGAAGAAGCAAAAGCTAAAGCTAAAGAATTATCTTCTAACAAAGTAACTAAAGTTATTGTTTATAAAACTGATGGTTCAGTTGAAGAAACATACAAAATTAATTAATTATTAAATAATTTATTTAAATCAAAAAGGCGCAATGCGTCTTTTTTTAATATAAATCATAAAAATTTATTTAACAAAAATTGTTTAATTACCTATATAGTGTTATTATATATTTATATAATTATGCAAAGGAGTTTGAAATGGAAGCAGACATAAAGAAAAGTAATACTATTTTAGTATTATCTATTATAAGTATCATTGCAGGAATTGTGGGGGTGTGTTTATTTGCATTCCCGTTATTAACGCAGATTCTTAAAATATCTAAAGATGGAGCTGATCCATCTGATGAACAAATATTTGCTGCAATGCAAACAGTTTTAACATTCATTGTTATTGGTGGTTTATTAAGTGGACTTGCTGGAATTTTATGTTGAGTTTGTGCCTTTATGATATTTGGTACTAGTTGAAATTCAACAAAAACTTCGAATGAAAAAACTTTATGAGGAATTTTAACTATCTTTTTATTAGGTGCAATCGCTTCAACTGTATTTTCAATTAAAGCTAAAAATAACGCTAAAGAAATTGTTAAAGAACAAGAACAAAAACAACTTTAATAAAATTTAAAATTATTTTTTAAATGTTAATATTAAACAAAACACTCTATTACAGAGTGTTTTTTTATATTTTTAAATCTATATACTGTAAGTAATAAATATTTTATTCAGGTTTTCTAATATAGAATAATAGTATAAAAGAGTATGAGGTTTTTATGTTAGAGAAAATGTTACATAGAACAAGTGTAAGAGATTATACTGATGAAAAAATAAATGAAAATATATTAAATAATTTTAAAAATATTATAAATGCCGCCCCCACTTCAATTAACGGTCATCAATTTTCAACAATCTTTATTCAAAATAAAGAAATTAAAAAAAATATTGCAGAAAATAATTGAAACCAAAAACATATAGAGGATGCACCTTTATTTGTTTTGTTTATGGCAGATTTAAATGCCGTTGAAAAATGCCAAATTGAATCAAAGATTAAAACTGACAATTCAACAAAAGATCTTGGAGCACTTACAATGGGAACGATTGATGCAACAATTGCTGCAACAATGCTTCATGATTATGCTATTTCAATTGGTTTAGGATGTTGCTTTATTGGGGGTGTAAGAATTTTCACCGATAAATTAATTTCAATGTTAAACATCAAAGGCACTTGTATTCCTGTTTTAGGTTTAACAATAGGTTATGTAAAAAAAGAAAATACAATCAAACCAAAACTTGATAAAACATTTAACGAAGTATATGACTTAGAATTATTTAATTCAAGAGTTTCATCATACGATGAAACTATGAAAAATTATTACTATGAAAGAGATGGTGTTGATAATAACTTTTATTTAAACACTGCAAAGACATATAGGTATTTTGAAAAAATTTCTGAAAATACTAATAAAAACCACAAAAAGATTTTTACTAAATTATCTTAATAAGATAATGGAGAATAATATGAAATACATTATATATGACACTAAAGATAATGAAGCAGCTGATCAATTAAATTCTTTTAAAAATGATGAAACTTCTATCATAAACATTGCAAAACCTATGGCTAAATGTGTAGGTTGTTTTCATTGTTGGTTGAAAAATCCTGGAGAATGCAAATTCAAAGATAAAATCCAATGAATTGGGAAAGAGATTATCACAAGTGAAGAGGTTATATTTATTTGTGAAAATTTATACGGCGGATTTTCTTCTAATATGAAAAGACTAATTGATAGATGCATCCCTGGAGTTACTCCATTTTTTAGAAAAGAAAACAATGAATTACATCATACCAAAAGATATAAGACAAGTTCTGTTTATAAAATAATTTTTTTTAATAATTTAGACGTAACTGACGAAGAGAGAGAACATGCTAAACAGCTAATGCGAAAGGTTGCTACTAATTATCATGCGACAGTTAGTGATATTGTTTTTACAAACGATATCAAAAAAGCGATAGAACAGGTGAAAATATGAAAGTCTTAATAATTAATACAAGTCCTAGAAAATCATTTAGTACATCTAAATATTTATCTTCCACTTTGAAATTTTGATTAACTGGCAATAAAGTTGACAATATAACCTTAAAAACAATTACTGATTATAAGAAAATCATAGATAAACTTCATGAAATTGATCAGTTAGTAATTGCAACACCTGTTTATGTAGATTCAATTCCATCAACAGTTCTTGAATATCTAAAAATGTTAGAAATTTATGTTAAAGAAAAATCATTGAAATTTGATGTTTATGGTCTAGTTAATTGTGGTTTCTATGAAGGTAAGCAAACTTCATCAGCCTTAAAAACATTAGAATTTTGATCAAATAGATCAGGATTAAATTGATGTGGTGGTTTAGGCTGTGGTGCTGGTGTAATGATTGGATTTATCAGAACACTTCCTTTGTGTGGATTCATTATAGAGGCTATTATTGTTTCGATAATTTGCATAGTTGGGATAGGTCAAGGCGAATCCTATTATAGTGAATTCTTTAGTCATTATTGATATCCATCATTAGTCATTCAAGTCGGACTATGATTTTTATGATCACTTGGTTTTTTTATCAATTCATTCAAGTTATCAATATCAATGAGGAAATCAAGAAATCATGGAATAAAATTTACTACAACTTGATTTTGTCCAAAATGATTATTTGTTTCTATCGCTAGTATTTTTTGAGTATTATGAGCGATTATTCTGAATTTTAAGTGACCTTGACAATTATTTAAAAAAGATACTACTGATACAACCATTTCAAATATTCAATAAATTTTGCTTATTCCATTTAAAATAAGCACATTTATAATTTCTAATATAATCAAGAAATAGCATTTTTTCCTTGCTTTTTTGTTATAATATCTTAGATATAATATAAAGGAGTCCATAATATATTATGAATAAAGCAGAGTTAATTAAAGCATTAAGAAATGCTACACAAGCAGGAATGGCTGACTGTATAAAAGCCTTAGAAGAATCAAATGGTGATTTAGAAGCAGCACAAAAATGATTACGTGAAAAAGGAATTGCTAAAGCAAATAAAAAAGCAGGAGCAATTGCATACGAAGGTGTTGTTAAGGCCGGAGTTGTTGGAAATAAAGCAATCATTATTGAAGTTAATAGTCAAACTGATTTCACAGCTCAAAATGAACAATTTTTAAAATTAGTAAATGAAATTTTTGATGATATTTCAAAAACTCAAGAATCTTCATCTATTATTGATGCCGAAAAATATACCTTCAATGGAAAACCATTAAAAGATGCAGGTTTTGATTTAACTGCAGTTACTGGAGAAAAAATCGCATTTAGAAGAGGTGAAGTTATAGTTGAAAGTGGAGAAAACACAATCGCTTCTTATACTCACTCAAACAATAGAGTTGCATCAGTTGTTCTTTTCAAGGGAAAAGTTAGTGAAGAAGTAGGGAAAGATGTTGCTATGCACATTGCTGCTATGTCCCCTAAATATCTAAATGAAAAATGTGTTGACCAAACTTGATTAACATCAGAAAAAGAAGTTCTTCACAATCAATTCTTAGAAGAATTAAAAGATATTAAAGATGAAAAAGCAAAAGCTGAAAAAGTTAAACGTTCAGAAATTATTGTTGAAGGTAAAGTTAAAAAATTACTTAAAGATATTTGTTTAGTTGATCAACCATTCGTAAAAGATAATTCTAAAACAGTTGCACAATTCGTTAAAGAAAACGGAAGTGAATTATTAGCTATGATTCGTTATGAATTAGGTGAAGGAATTGAAAGAGTAGAAACTGATTTTGCTGCTGAAGTTGCTGCTCAAATGGGAAAATAATTAATGGAAAGAATTTTAATTAAAATCTCTGGTGAATCAATCGGTAATAATACTGATGGTATTTTAAATTCCGAAAGAGTGAAACAGTTGGTGAAAGAATTAAAAGAAATTACATTAACTCACAGTGTTAGTATTGTTGTTGGTGCCGGTAACATATGAAGAGGTGCTAAGGACTCAGGTCTTGATATTTCAAGACCTATTAGCGATAACCTTGGAATGGTTGGAACTGTTATTAATGCAACAACATTGTGTGAATCGTTAAAGTCAATTGGTGTAAATGCAAGAGTGTATAGTCCACTAAAAGTTGGAACACTGACATTTGATATTAACCACACTGAAATAAATGATTTTTTAAATATAAAAGGTAATGTAATAATTTTTGCCGGAGGAACTGGTAATCCTTATTTCACTACAGATTCAGGTGCTGCATTAAGAGCTGCTGAAATCGGTGCAAAGTGAGTAATTATGGGTAAAAACGGAGTTGACGGAGTTTATAGCTCTGATCCAAAAACAAATCCTAACGCAATAAGATTTGATAACCTTTCATATAATGAAGTTTTGGAAAAACAACTTAAAGTTATGGATTTAACAGCTTTGACTTTATGTATGGAAAACGAAATTAAAATAAGAGTATTTAACGCTGATTTAGAAAACGGATTTTTAAATGCAATAAATAACAAAATTAAATCTACAATAATTCAATAGGAGAATTTATATATGGACTGAAAAAATTATGAAACTATGTTTCTTACAAACTCTGAACATGTTTATACATGATTAGATTCTGAATTTTCAAAATTAAGAACTGGGAGAGTTTCTCCAACAGTATTAGAATCATTAAAAGTTGATGCTTATGGCGATATGACTCCATTAAGAGATGTTGCTAATATTTCAACACCTGAACCAAGAGTTCTAATAGTTAAACCGTATGATTCATCGCTTATTAAAAAAATTGAAGAATCAATTAATGCAAATAACTTAGGAGTTAATCCACAGGTTGATGGCGATAAAATCAGAATTAGTTTCCCTCCTTTAACTGAAGAAATAAGAAAAGATCAAGTTAAAAAAGCGAAAACTATTGCTGAGGATGCAAAAGTTAAAATTAGAAAAATAAGACAATTAGTTCAAGATAATTTCAAGAAGGATGATGTTTCTGATGATGATAAAAAATACTTTACTACTTGTTTAGATAAAGTAACAAAAGAACAGAACGAAAAAATTGAAAATATGTTAAAAAATAAGTCGCAAGACATTATGACTATTTAATATGAACAATTCATTAAACCATATAGCCTTTATAATGGATGGTAACGGAAGGTGAGCTAAGTCACATAATCTCGAAAGAGTTCAAGGACATCAAAAAGGTTCCAAACAAATTTCAAAGATAATAGATGCTTGTATCAAAAATGATATAAAGCATATTTCTTTTTTTGCCTTTAGTACTGAGAATTGAAAACGACCCAATAGTGAAATCTCTTCTATCATAAAATTGTTAAAGAGTAACTTATCCATTGACAAGGCTGAGTGATTTAATGAAAGAAAAATTAAATTAAATGTATTAGGTTTTGAGAATAAATTTACAAAACAACTTTCAAAAACAGTAAATGAAATTGTTAAAAGTACAAAGAATAACAATGATTATGTTGTTAACATTTTTTTCAATTATGGAAGTATGCAAGAGATTGTTGAAGCTTGCAATAAAGCTGTTGATTCAGGGAAACATGTAACTATCAAATCATTTGAAAAATTACTACTAACAAGAGATCAACCAAGTGTCGATTTACTTATTAGAACAAGTGGAGAAAATAGGATAAGCAATTTCTTATTGTGACAAATTGCTTATGCTGAAATAATATTTGAAGATTCTTACTGACCAGATTATGGTGAAGAACAATTAGATAAAAATATATTAGAGTACAATAAAAGAACAAGAAGATATGGGGGAATATAGTTTGCGTCAGACAATTGTTAAATCAAATGTTAATAAATTAAATTCTAAAACTAAAAAAACTTTTAAGGTTAGAACTTTTTCATCAGTCTTGGTCGCTTTTTTCATACTTCTTTCATTTACATTTTCAGTTTTGAGTGAAACTAAATGAGGATGATCTGGTGGTGTTGGAATTGTTGTAAATCAAGTGTTTGCTTATCTACAATTAGCTTTAATGTTGGTTGTCATTTCATTCTCTGCAATAGAAATTACTAATTTGCACTTTTACAAGAATAAACCTGTTTTAATATTGGTCTTTATATCGATGTTAATTGTCACATATTTACCAACGCTAGTTTATTTCGGAAATAAATTTAATTATTTTCAACTTACTAATTCCTTAATGTTTTTAATTTATATAGCCACATTATTAGTCTGCTTGACTGCTATCATTATCGTAAATGGAATTGTCCTTTTATTACAAGGATTAGTGGATGTCAAAAAAATATTTGTTCACCTATTATTGATTGTATTAGTTGCGTTATTTATCAATGCTTGATTGTATTTTTCATTCTCAAAAGGTTGAACTACTATGCTTATTTTGTATGCAATTACAGCTGGTGTAGACACATTTGCATATCTTGGTGGTATGCTTTTTGGAAAACAAAAAATGAGTCCACACATTTCTCCAAATAAAACAATTGGTGGTGGAATTATTGGTGTTTTAATGTCCGTTATTATTTGTGTTATATTTTTAGTATCATTTGCTTTTATTCCTGGAGATTTTAATATTCTAGGAAACTTCTTTGGAATTGTGTTTAAACAATCAACAGGAACAATAAATGGGATTAACGATTTGTTCCTTAGTTCAGCATGATGATGAGTTTGTGTGGTGTCTATATTGTTGGTATTAGGTGTTGTGGCAATCGTTGGTGATTTATCATACAGTTATATTAAAAGAACATATGGAATAAAAGACTTTAGTAATTTGATACCTGGTCACGGTGGTATGTTGGACAGAATTGACTCTTTAACTTTTGTAGTTTCGTTATATTTTGTTTTTTCTATATTAATTAGTTTATTTTCAACAACGGCTGGTTTCTTTTAATGAAGATACTTGTTTTTGGCATAACCGGAAGCATAGGTAATTCGTTATTAGAAGTTCTAGGTAATCATGAACTAGTTGGTATAAGTTTTTTTAACAATAAAGAATTGGCATTAAAAATAAAAAATGATTATCAAGTTAAATATATTTATTCTAGCAATTTTCCAAATGAATCTAATGTTGAATCAGTTGATGATTTAATAAAAAAATCTAACCCAGATATAATTGTTAATGCAGTAACTGGTTTTTCAGGATTGCAATATACAATTGCTGCTTTAAACAATAAAATAAACTTAGCTTTGGCAAATAAAGAATCTTTGGTTATGGCAGGTAATATTGTAAAAAAACTAGCCAAAGAAAATAATGTGAATATTTACCCTATTGATAGTGAACACTCAGCATTATTTGAGTTAGTTAATACTAAACATACAATTCAACATTTATACATCACTTGCAGCGGTGGTAGTTGTTATTTAAAAAGTGAAAATGAACTAAATGACATTTCATACAAAGA
>JBOFSS010000126.1:0-5430 GCA_051651665.1 Mycoplasma sp. | reverse complement strand
TTAGAGCTTCTTCAACAGCGGTTATTTGATAAGGACGCATAACTATTAAATTACGATTTATATATTTGTTATTTGCTTCGTCAGCTTGTTTACCTTGTTTTAAAACCATATATTTTGTCAATATATTCATAATTGTTGTTTTGTTTAAAAAAGAATCTGTAAAGTCAATGAGATTTATGATTGGTTTATTTTTCTTATCAGTCATAAAATGAGTGTATTCAAAACTCAATTTGTCTGTATTCCTGATTTGATTAGCGTAGTATTTTGTATATGTATAGTTAGATATAATAAATAAATTTACAAAATCAAATAATGATCCTGCGAATGTAGTTTTATTGTAATCACCAATTTGATCAAAAGCATCAACTAGATTAATAATTGGTCTTTTTAATTCAATGTGTATTAAAGGTAGTCCATTTATTAAGATTGATACATCATAACGATTGTGCTTTAATGAATTTTTATGAACAAATTGATTTATTACTTGTAGATGGTTTCTATGGATATCTGATTTATCGATAAATTTAATTGTTTCATTTTTTGAATTTTCAAATATAAATTCAACGCCAATTTCTTCTTGGATATTACCAATTTTATCAGCTCTTGATGTATTGATTAAAAATTTATTTGAAAATTGTACTCACTCTCTATCATTGAATTTAATGTTATTTAAATTTTCTATTTGAATTCTTAAATTGTTTAGAAGATTAGTTTCGTTGCGTATATTCGGGCAATATTCATAACCTAGACTTTTTAATTGTTCTATAAGATTATTTTCGATGGTAGTTTCATACATAGCTCCTGTAATTTTATGTTCAGTCGCTATATATTCTTCTGTTATTGTAAATTCATTACTTGTTGATATGTTGTTATATGATTTCATTAAAGCCTTTTTATTGCATTAGCAATTGATTGTCCGTTTCATCCCACAATTATATCTGCACTTTGCCTTACAACACTCGATATATTAGTAGATCCTCATGGGGCGACTGCAATAATGGTCTTCCCCATCTGTTTAGCAATATCAATTTCTATATTGATCCACTTACTATAAGTGCTATATACACCAGCAACTACAATTACGGCATCAACCCATTTAATTTGTTTTTCAATAGCTTCTCGGAGGGCATAATCAGATGATGCATTATGTATTGGGTCATTCTTTGGAACTGAGTAATTTTGATAGTCAAAATACCGCGCATTATTTAAAATATTAATCAAGGAATCATAAACATCGCTATAACTTCATGAATGACTAATAAATATTTTTCTTTTATACATGTTTTACCTCTTTTTTAAAATATTGTTAATGCAGATGATATTATTATAGCTAAATTAGCTGAAATTAAAATAATTGGGATAAATAACTCTAAAAAAATAGTTTTTATATATTTACTTTTTTTGCATAATTCCCACTCATTTGTATATGGTTTTATTTTCAGTTTTTTTTCTAATTCAGTAATTACTTGTCATTTTATTGAACTCATTTTTTTGTAGTTAATTATCAAAATTAATCAGTATATGCTTATTAAAATAAAAATTATAGAAATGATCAATGAACCTAATTTAAAATTAGTTGAAAAAAGCGTAATTGAGACCGTTAAAAGTAAAGATAACAACGTCAATAAAAGGTTATTACTCTTATTTCTATTATCTGTTCATTTTTCTGCTGATTCAATGCATCTTTTTCATTGTTCTAAAATTATTTCTTCTTTTTCTTCTTTCATATTCCTCTTCCTTTAACTTATTAATCCAAATATTTTACTTTGATAATATTTTAATTGATTATTATTTATTTCAATTTGTTTTGGGATTAACCCGCTTGTTTTATTTAATAAAGTTTCATAATCATCTAGATATTTTGATATTTCTTTTTGCTTTTCAATTGATCGAATAATAATTTCTATATTTTCAATAATTCCTTTATTCAAATGTTTCACAGTTGTTCCGACAGAAATAGCCATCAGCGTTGGTAACATCATTTTGAAGTAATGATAAAGAAACCTATTTTCCAATTTTATTCCTCCTCGTAATATAGCCACTTGTTGATTAGTGATAAGTCCTGATGCAATTTCTTTAATAGAAAAATTCCCAAAAAAATTAAAAGCTAAATCACCATCCTTAGATAGTTCTTTACCAGTATCAGAAATTGCCTTCTCAGTAACTCATTTAGAAACTGTTAAGCTGCCGTCTAAAAAAGGTATTGTTCCGTTTTTCCACCAATTCTCATTTGCCATCGATGGTGTAGATCCTAACACTATTTTACACACATTTCCGAGTCTCTCTTTCCCTCTCTCTTCACTATCTAATTTAGAAAATATATCATTTCTATAATGTTCATATTGCTGCTTAACTGCATCTAGTTGTGCATTTAGTTGTGTATTTAGCTGTGTATATTGGTCAAGGTATTCAACAATCTTTTCTTGGATTTCAAGGGGCGGGAGGGGAATGATAATATTGCCTAAAATTTTCATATTAGCTTTCTTTAAAGTCGAACCAACACCAAGACTATCAAGATAATCCTTCATTGAATTAAGTAAATGAAAATAAAAACGATAATTAACATTATCTTTTTTTGCGCAAAGTCAATAAAATGCAGTTGAGAAAAAACACTCATCACTCACTCAAATCATTCTCCCGATATCTGTGCTTCAACAAATTAAAATATTTTTACCTTCAACAATATTTTTATTATGTTCAATAATTTCGCAATCAGAATAATTTATATAACCATATTTGTTAGTGTTAGATAACTTAACTCAAGGAAGTTTTCTTCCACCATTCTCAATATAATTATTGTCTACACCTGTTTTGAATGTAAATATTTCATTCATCTTAAAATTTGGGACACCATCTGGACATAATTTATTTATTAGTTTTGTAATTTTTTTCATGTTACTTCACATTCTTTCTTTGAAAACCATCTAAATCACTATATTTCGTTTCCAAATCTTTAAAGATTCATTGTAAATATTTCTTATCCAAACTTTTTTCTAACCAAACTTTCATTATTATTCACCTCTCAATTCTTTAATCTTTTTCATAATAGCTAATATTTCTTCCATATTTTTATCTGCAAAAGTGTTCAACTCTTCAATGTCAATTTCTTCATTTATTATTTCACTAGGACAGTAAGTTTTAACACCTAAATCATAATCATTAATTATGATCTCTTGTTTATCTACAATCCTCATAAAAAATTCTTTATCTACATTAGATTTAGAAAGTTTCAATATTTCATCAATGTTTTCATCTGATAAATAGTTTTGTTTAGGTGCTTTTGTGTAAATGATTGATGCATTGATAAATTTAACTTTTGAATCACTTTTATTATTTTTTAATACCAATATAACTGTTGCAATTCCTGTCCCATAAAATAATTTTTCTGGCAATTGAATTATTAAATCAATTTTATTATTGTCAATAAAATATTTTCTAATTGATTGTTCTGCACCACTTCTAGTAAGTGTTCCAGGAAACTCAACAATTGCTGCCGAACCATTTTCAGATAATTTTGATAAACTATGTAATATAAATGCTCAGTCCGCTGCATTCTTTGGAGCTAACCTCCCAGCAACATTGAACCTGTTATCATTAACATGTTCAATGTTTGAATCTCCATCCCATTTTACTGAATATGGAGGATTGGCTACAATTGCATCCATCAAAATATCTTGATGCCCTGGATTCGTTAAAGTATTACCATTCACTATATCTCAATATTCAAATCCAACACCATGCATAAACATATTCATTCTTGATAAATTGTGTGTTGTTGGATCTTTTTCTTGGCCATAATATTTAAGGTGTGGATTTTTACATACTTTTTTAAATTTAAGTAACAGTGAACCAGAACCACATGTAGGATCGTAAACGCTATTAGGGATAGGGTTATTTAATAAAGTTAGTTTGGCAAGCAGTTCACTTACTTCTTGTGGCGTATAAAATTCTCCACCAGATTTGCCACCAGTCGCAGCATACATATGCATCAAATATTCATAAACGTCACCAAAGATATCAATGTTATTATCATCAGAATTATCAAATCCCATTTCTACAACACCATTCATAATTGCTGAAAATAGTTTATTTTTTTCCGAAATTGAACCTCTAAAACCATTCATAACATTTTTTGCATCTTCAAACAAATGAGAAATTTTTGATTCCGAAAGTGTTCCATTGGCGGAATTGGTAATTTTATTAAAAATGTCAATTAATCTTTCAGATACATTTTCAATATTAGTTAATTCATTAGAAACGATATCAAATAAATCGTTTGGCTCAATGAAGTAGCCCTTTTCATTTATTAACTCCCTTTTCAATACTTCACTAATTTCATCAAGTTTAATTTCTCGATAATCTTGTCCATCATTTTTTTTGATATGATTCACAAAATCATCACTGATGAATTTATAAAATAATAGTGCAAAAATAACATCTCTAGTTTTCGTATTATCTAACGAACCCCTTACATCATTTAGAATGTTTCATATTTGTGGGAATAATTTTTGTTTTTTCATGTGTTCTCCTTAATTTATAACCAATTTTTTTATTGCTTTGACCATAGTATTATAGTTATTTTTATGAGTTCTTAATCATTTAACTTATTCAATATATTTTATCAAATATTTACTTGTAAGTCCCTTAAACTTGTGGTTGATTACATCTTTTATTTAGCTGTGGAAATTATTTATGTTTTTAATATGATATCTATTCTGACTTTCATTTTCATAAATTTTTTCAATTTCTTTAGTTTTATCATTTCATTGTTTTGTTTTACTATCATAAATGATAATAATTTCTTTATTAACATCTACATATGGCAATTGATTATTTTGATTCATTAGAATAATTATTCTATCAAAGAAAAAGCTTTTTTATTAAGTAATGATCTAAGCATACTCACTTTATCTATAAAGGTTCATCTTAATCTTAATTGGTCTAGTATTAGTGGTTTCTATTATTCCATACTTCTTCAGTTCATCAAGTGCATTATAAATGGTGCTTGCTTGATAATCTTTAAAGTGTTCATCGATTAATGATTTTTTAATTCATGAATCTTTATCTAAGTCATAAATGTCATAAATAGATAATATCTTCATCAGAATTGATTTAGAAGTAGTACTTAATTCTTTTTTATGTTTATTCATAATATCTTGATTAATTTTATGAATAAATAAATAATGTTGTTTATTAGTTATTAAGATATCTAACATCTTAATAATTGGATATGTAGCATCTACTAATAAAAGCTTTTGAGCTTCACCAAATGCTTTTATATATTGATCTCTATAATGACCTAGAGATGAAGCAAAATAGTTGGTATAGTTTTTGATATCGTTATTTAATCCATATCAATATACTAATAATCTTCCTGTTCTACCATTAAAGTCATAATATGGATGAATGATTTCAAAATAATAATGTGAT
>JBOFSS010000125.1:0-2183 GCA_051651665.1 Mycoplasma sp. | reverse complement strand
GATAAAGATTATGATTCGCTTATCGATTCAAAGGGTGGTCTTGATTTATTAGTTTTAGGTTTGGGAATTAATGGTCACTTGGGTTTTAATGAACCTGGTAGTGAAATGGATTCTAAAACAAGATTAGTTGATTTGGATAATTCAACTATAAATGTTAATGCTGCGAAATATTTTGATGGGGATTGTGATGAAATTCCAAAAAAAGCATTAACAATGGGACTTGAAACAATTATGAAGTCTAGAAAAATTATTTTAATGATTTTTGGAGAATCAAAAATTATTCCAACAAAAATTTTATTGAGTAGTAATAAATTTAATCAAAATTTCCCTGCTTCAATATTAATGGCACATAAAGATTTAACTATTGTGATAGATGAAGAGGTAAAAAATGGTTTATAAAAATTGTAGAATTGTAACTTCAGAAGAAGTAATCCATGGATGATTGGAAATAGATGATAATGGCAATATTAAAAAAATATCTGCTGGGGAAAATACAACGGGTGGTTATGATTGCCAAAATAAAATAATTATGCCAGGGTTTATTGACACACATACACATGGTGGATATGGAATGAGTTTTGACGATTTTAAGATTAATGATGAGTTCTTTAATCTTTATGAAAAATACTTAACGAATATTTCATCGGAAGGTGTTGTTGCATTTGTCCCAACTAATGTTAGTCTATCACTTGAAAGACTTTACAACATTACTGATCAAGTAAGTTTATTCATAAATGAACATAAAAATAAATTTAGTAACTTCCCAAAAATGGTTGCTTGATATTTTGAAGGACCATTTATTAATGTTAATAAAAAGGGGGCTCATGATGAGAGAGTTTTGATCCCAGTTTGCGAAAAATTTTTAAACTATGCTAAAGAAAAAATTAATATCCCTATCATTTGTGCAATTGCTCCTGAAATTAACAATAATGAAATAATAAAAAAATTCCAAGATGATTTCATTTTTGCACTTGGTCACTCTAATGCAAATTATGAACAAACTGTTGAAGCGTTCAAATCAGGTGTTAAGAGAGTAATCCACTTATATAATGCTATGAGTGGTTTTAGCCATAGAGATACAGGGATTGTGAATGCTGTATTCAATCATGAATATAATGAAAAAGTTGCAATTGAAATTATTAGTGATGGTGTTCATGTTGATAATAAAGTAATTAAAACAACTAATGACATTGTGTGTAAAGACAATATTACAATTGTATCTGATTGTTTAGCTCAAAAAGGTTTAATTGATGATGACTATATGCTAGGTACATTAGCTGTGCAAAAAAAAGGTAATTGATTCTATTTAAAAGATTCAAATACTCTAGCTGGTGGTGGTAGCCCATATTCAGCGCTTGTTGCAAACTATAAAAAATCAACAAATTGTTCATTAACTGATTTGGTGAAATTTTCATCATTAAACTCTGCTAAAAATTTAGGTTTAGAGAGTTATGGTAAACTTGATATAGGATCGCCAGCTAATTTTGTCTTAGTTGATGATGAAATTAATGTTTATAAAACAATTGTAAATGGAAAGGAAGTTTATTCATGTTAGAAAATATTTTATTAGAGGGTTGTATAGAGTCGATAGAGGAAGCTAATCATTTCAAAACTGTTGGAGTTAAAAGACTAGAACTTTGTTCTAATTTAGATCAAGGAGGGTTATGCCCTTCTTTAGAGCTTGTCGATTATTGTGTTAATAAGTTAAAAATTGACAGTGTTATTATGCTTCGTTTGAGAAATGATTTTTTATTTTTAGAAAGTGATCTTAGTGAATATGAAAGATTAATAAAAGAGTACAAAAAGCTTGGTGCTAACAGTTTTATTTTTGGTTTTTTAACTAATGATGAGATTGATGTTAAAAGTTGTCAAAAGATTATTTCTCTTCTATCAGATTCTAAAAAAGCATTTCATATGGCTATTGATTGTATTAAAAACTATGAAGACGGAATCAATCAACTGATAGAAATGAAATTTGATTGAGTCCTTACAAAAGGTGGGAATAATAAAACTGCCATTGAAAATATTGATATAATTTCCAGTATTATTAAATACGAAGATAAAATAAAATTATTAATAGGTGGAAAAGTTACAAATGATAATTGAGAAGAGATAGCTTCTAAGACAGGTGCGACTTGATTCCATGGTAGAAAAATAGCGTAAAAAAAGAGGGCGAGCCCTCT
>JBOFSS010000124.1:0-3746 GCA_051651665.1 Mycoplasma sp. | reverse complement strand
ATTTATTAAATTTATTTATAATTGCAGCAACAAAATATTTGACAGTTTCCTGTACGGACTCTTTGTACATCAAAGGAGATTCTTTATTGCCTTCAACAGTTAAGTATACTTGATTCTTTAAACTCATAAATTTATTATGTCCAGTATAATCTTCAGGTTTTGATCAACAAATTATCCTTTGTGCTTTCAAATCATTTGAATTTGAAGAAATAATATTTGCAAAAGGAGTCGCTGTTATTTGCAATAGTTTTCCAAAAATAACTTTTTTGTATAATTCTACTATCAATCTAAAAGTTTCGGATTTACCTTCTTTATTTATATTTACAGATGCATAATCTGATTCATCATCAAGAATGATGATTTTCAATTCTGACAAATTATCAATTGAATACATATAATTAATTACATTTGATAAAGAATTTGTTGTCTTCATTGCAATGACCACATTTTGTAAATCAGGATTATAAGAACGAGAATTAATATTATCTTTATCCATAACTCAATAATCCTTATTTTTATTTTCTTTTTTAAATCTAGATAATGTTTGATTATAGAGAGAGTTTGTGTTCCCCGTCAATAATATAGCTAAATTATAACCATCAGAAAAAGAGCGTTCTATACATGAAAACATTTTAGCTGTTTTACCTGATTGCACTTCACCTACACATAAAACAATTTCTCTATCATTTTTATTTTTAAAAATAATATCAATATCATCATAATTTACATTGATGTTAGATTCTAATTCATCATCTCTATCAGCCAAAAAATATTTATTCACCAGAATTATATTCCTTCACTAAACAACCTACTATTTCAATAAAAGTTTTACTTTTGTTAGGATCAATAAAATTATCAAAAGCTGGGTCATTGTTATAAATAAAATCTCCAACAGATAAAATAATAGCTAACGGGAATAAAATTTTTGATTTAAAATCAGCTTTTTCAATCAAAGGTTTTCAGAATGAATTCTCAGCTTCGATTTTTATAGTTATCTTTTTGGCGAAATCATCTTTTTTAGCATCCATAAAGTAATAGTCTTGTGGATTTCAATCTTCAAAAATATTTATAGTATAAATTTGGTCATTCATTTTATGCTTCATAGTATAACCACTTAAATCTTTGCCTGGATTATCTATTACTTTAATATCTGTTATATGTTCAGGATTCACCGATGAAGTTAAGCATGAAACCATTTTCTTACTTTCTTGTAAAGAAGGTATAATATTTTCCTTCATTTTAGAAACTTTAACTATTATATCCAATATATTATCTAAATCTTTATATATTGAGATAAGTGCCGCTTCAATATCTTGTTCCCCTGTTCTTGATCAGTTAAAACGTGATTTATTTTCATCAGGAACTTCAATTCCTGTTAAACTCATTTCACCAATAAGCCTTCTAAGGGTTGCATCTCCCCCAGAACCTTTTTGTTTATATTTAAATTGAAAGCAGGAAGTGTTATCATCATTAGGACCATGCATGATAGCTCTGTCGGCATGTTTTACACAAACTCCAGACATTTCCCCTAATTTTGCTTCATTATATTTCTCTGAAGCTATCCCAAATTCTAATTCAATAAATTCATTATTAACTTTTATTAATTTAGAAAATTTTAGTTCTTCGTCTTTTTGGATTTTGATTATAGCTTCTTGCAAAAGATTGTTATTAAATAATTCAGAATCAGATTTCATATTTGATAATAATGTTTCTACACTTTTATTTAAAACTTTTTGTTTTTCACCTTGAAGTTTTACATATTTTTTATCACCAGACCGGTTGAGTTCAATTGCGTACATCTCACTTACTTTCATGTATCTTCTAACGAAAGGGGCGATTTGTTTTTTTGAATTTTTGGTTCCATCAGCATTTTTAAAAGAAAGATTTATTACCAAACCTTTTAATAATAAATATGAATATCTTCAACCTAAAGCTCTCTCGAATTTTGAGACCTTAGTTGCATGACTGAGCAAATCTCTATTGTCATAAACATTAGACACAATTATCTTAGTCCCTGATTCTGTCCTGATTTTATGTTCATAGGATTCAATAGCTTCTACAGATACTGAAGTGTTTAAATCAGCAGTTGTAGTAATTATAGAAAGTTTATGTTCTTTACAATCTTTAACTTTTGAATAAAATGTTAAGTCTTGACCTAATCAAAAAGCTCCGAGCTTCATTCCAACACCATATTGATTAATATCTGAATCACTCTTATTTTTTCTATCATTTGGTTGGGTAGCATCCTCCATCCCAGCGGCTGTCATACCTTTTGCATTGTCAGTTACTATAACTTTTTTATTATTTAAATCAGATGAATCAACTTCAATATCTATAACAAGACCTTCAACTGGATTTGAAGTATCTTTGTTTTGATAACTTGAAATGGAATTATCAATGAACTCGCCTATTGCTAATCAATGGTTAGTTGGTCTATTTTTATAGCCTATTATCATTTCATATGTGGCTTTTAATTCTTTACTCATAATTATTATTTTAATGATCTAAAGATCTTAAAGAAACCAACTATAGTTTATTTATTTAATTAATCATTGTTATTTGTTTAATATCTTAAAAATTAATTTAAAATATAGGCATTAAAAGGCTTTTATAATAGAGTTTATAAACATGCTTTTGAATATTATCAATCTAAGTTCAAATTATTTACGATTTTATATAATTAGGTTTATTTTTTTAAATAAAATGATTAAATATTTAAATTAATTTGCATTAAATTTAATATCTACTATAGTTGGTTTTCTTATCATTTCTAGATCAATATAATGATCACATGATCAAAAATAAGTTAATATACAATGATGAGCATAATATTTTAAAAGAGTTTGAAGAAATTCATAAAAATGAAGGCATTGTTGAACTTAACTGTTATGTGGGGTATTCAAATTTCTTTACGATAATGAAGGTATTGAGTATTTTTGAAAATACAAATAAAAAAGTTGAAATAAACATTTATTATTCAGTAAATGTTTCGACAAAATATATAATAAACTCTAATTTTATTTACAATAGCCTAATTACAGGGCAAATAATTCCAAAAGCTTGTTTGGAAATATTAGATAGTTTTATAACATATTTCAATAAAATTAAAATAAATCCAAATATAAAATTATCATTATTCAAATTAGAATCTGAAATGACTATTGAAGGTCAAAAAAAGATATTCCACGGAAAAGTTTATGAAATTATTACAAAAAATAATAAATATCTAATAATAGGATCGGCAAATTTAACAAATAATGGTATTTCTCCGATTCAAAGCACCAGAAAAAATGATTGCCATCATAACTATTTGAATGAATTTTCAGTAATGTTAAGTAATGTAAGTGATAATTCTTTTATACAATGAAAAAAAGAACTTGATAGAAGTTACGAAAAAATAAAAATCAATAACTTTATCGATTTTAAACCTTTACATAATATTAAAGATTTGTTGCATTCAATCTACAAAGATATCAATGATGATGAAAATACTTCCAACACTTTGGCAATAGAAGAATTTAGGAAAAACAGTGAAGTTTATGCATTTTTAAAAGATGAGCAAAAACAAACAGCTGAAAAAATAATTAGATCAATGACTTATTTTGGCGGTGGTGTTTTAAATTATGATGTTGGGCTTGGTAAAACTTTGGTAGCACTTGCAGTTTTTGATTTTTTTAAGAATTACTTAAAAAAAACTAATATCACTGTTTTAGTTCCAACAAAATTAAAAGAGGATTGATTATCAT
>JBOFSS010000123.1:0-4074 GCA_051651665.1 Mycoplasma sp. | reverse complement strand
AGATTGATTCAATTGAGTTTGTATTTAAATAATCGCAAAATAATTTAGCGATAGTTGACTTTCCAGAACCATCAGGACCTTCAAAAGTTATAAATAAAGGGTTATTAGACATTTTTTGCCTTTCTATAAAAGATTTATAATTGTAAGTTGTTACAATTTATAACAATTATTATAAATTATACATACTCATTAATAGTAATTAAATAAAATTATTCTAGATAATATAAATATATATATGAATATATAAACATAATAAATTATAATATATCCTATGAATACAGTAGCAATCGTTGGAAAACCAAATGTTGGAAAGTCGACATTATTTAATAGACTTATAGGATATAGAAAATCAATCGTTGATGATGAACCAGGTGTAACTAGAGATAGAATCTATGCTACAGCTGAATGATTAACAAGAAAATTTGAATTAATTGATACAGGTGGTATCTCATTAAAAGACTCAACATTTCAAGAAAATATTAATACACAAGTTGAGTTTGCAATCGAAGAAGCTCAAACTATCATTTTTTTAACAAGTTTTAAAAATGGAACTAATCCAGATGATGCATATATTGCAAAATTACTTAAGAAAAAAGCTAAGGGTAAAAAAATTATTTTAGTATCTAATATGGCTGAAAGATATAACCATGGTGATGATCTAAACCAATTTTTTAATTTAGGTTTTGGAAAACCAATTATGTTAAGTGCAGAACATGGAATTAATACTGGTGATTTACTAGATGAAATCATCGAATCACTTCCTCCAACTCCAAAAAAAGAAAATGATTCATTAACATTTTGTATTATTGGAAGACCAAATGTTGGTAAGTCATCTTTAACTAATGCTTTATTACACAAAGAAAGAGTTATTGTAAGTGATGTTCCAGGAACTACTAGAGATAGTATTGATGTTGATTTTAAATATAATGGTGAACATTTCACATTAATTGATACTGCTGGTATTAGAAGAAAAGGAAAGGTTCAAGAAGCGATTGAAAAATTTGCAGTTCTTAGAGCTGAAAGAGCTATTGCAAGAAGTAAAATTATTTTATTAGTTCTTGATGGTTCTCAACCTTTTAGAGAACAAGATGAAGTAATTGGTGGATTAGCATCAAATGCAAATATTCCAACCATTATTGTTGTTAATAAAATTGATTTGATTTCAAGAACTGATGAAGAATTAAACCATTTATCAAAAATTATTAGAGCTGAATTCAAACATTTATCTTGAGCACCAATTATATTCACAAGTGCTATTAATGGTAAAAAAATACACAATATCTTTTCTACAATAAAAGATATTGCAGAACAAGCTAAAAAAGAAATTCAAACTTCTGTTTTAAATGAAGTTGTATTACAAGCTCAAATGATTCAACAAGCACCATTATTTAAAGGTGCGAGAATTAATATTTCTTATGTAACGCAAGTTAAATCTCAAATACCAACATTTGTTATTTTCTGTAGTAATGTAAACTCACTACATTTTACATATGCTAGATATATTGAAAATAGAATTAGAAAAGCTTTCGGATTTGATAAAGTACCTATAACACTTTATTGAAAAGATAAAAATTCAAGAACAAGAGGAGTTAAGATAAATGAGTAAAATTCTTGTAGTCGGAACTGGTGCTTGAGGAACTACTCTTGCTAATGTACTTTTAGAGAACGGTCATACAGTTAATATGTATGGAGTTGATCAAAGACAACTAGAAGACTTGAGCAATGGTTTTAACAAAGAATTCTTTAGAAATGCTAAACTTGCTGCAATTCCAAAAATTGTGACCAATGATTTTGAATTAGCTTCAAAAGGTGTTGATTTCATTTTACTTGCTATACCTTCATTACATATTGAAAACTGTCTTACAAAATATAAAAGATTCATTCCATCAAACTGTATTATCATTAATTCTTCTAAAGGGATAGATCAACTAACTGGTCAAAATTATTTTGATTTAATTAGAAAAATATTACCAGATAATAAAATAACTTCAATTGTTGGTCCATCTTTTGCAATTGAAGTTTTCCATAATCAAAATACAGTTGTGAATATTGTTAGTAGAGATTTAACTATCGCAAAAGAAGTTTCTAAATTATTTAATAATAAATACTTTAAAGCAATACCATTTGACGATGAAATTGGTTCAAGTGTATTTAGTGCATTAAAGAATGGTTTAGCTGTTTGTTGTGGAATACTATATGGGCTTAATTGTTCGATTAATACTATTTCAGCTGTTATCTCAATGGGAATAAAAGAAATAAATAAATACTCAATTAAAGAGAATGGTAATCCATCAACATTAGTTGAATATTGTGCAATTGGCGATATTTATTTAACTTGTTCTGATAACAAATCAAGAAATTTCAGACTTGGAGAACTAATTGCAAAATTAGGTGTTGAACAAGCAATTGAAGAGAATACTTATACAGTTGAGGGATTAGAAATAATCAAAGATATTAATAGAAAAATTAAAGATGATAAAGATTTCGTCCTTTTTAATTTATTGTATAAATTAATAAACAAGAAAATCGATCCACAAAACTTTGTTAAAAAATTATGAACCGTTATTTAATTTGATGCTCTTTTAATTGCTTTATGATTAGATAGAACAGTTTTTCTATTATATGGTGATTTAAACATTACGGATAATTCCATTTCATTAACTGCTAAAACTTGTCCATTACCAAATTTAGTATGTGATATTCAATCACCTATTCTAAATTTAGGAGCATTTTCAGTATTATAATTTTCTTGAATATTTATTTTTGGTTTTGAACTATCAAATCAATGATTTGAAGTATCATTAATTTTTCTGAATGAAATTGTTTCATGAATTATATTATTACTTGTAATTATTTCATCAATAAATCGACTTTTTACATTTGATGTTTTAGTAATGAAATTAGTTCCTGAATAACTTGATAAGAATAATTGATTTTTCGCTCTTGTTATACCAACATAAGCGATTCTTCTTTCCTCTTCAAGATTATCATTTGTTTCTATTGATAACCTTGATGGGAAAATACCTTCATTCATCCCTATCATGAAAACATAGTTGAATTCCAATCCTTTTGCTGTATGAATAGTCATTAAATTAATGCCTTTAAACTCTTTAGCATTACTATCTGTATATAAACTCATTTCTTGAAGATAATCTAAGTTACTACTTTCTGGATTATCCAATTCATACTTAGTAATAGCTGAACGTAACTCATTAACGTTTTCCATCTTATTTTTTTCTTCAATAGAAATTAAATATTCTTCATATTTAATTTTTTCAAGTAATTCATCAAAGATATTTCTAAGTGATCTGTTTATATCTATTGATGATAATAATTTGATAAATTCCAAAATCCCATTTTGAGCAGATTTAGTTAATCCATCAATATCCGTAAATTTATAAAGTGCTTCTAAAAAAGTTATTTTATTCAAAGTTGCATAATCAGAAATAGTTTCAATTGAAGCAGGTCCGATATTTCTTTTCGGAACATTAATAATTCTTCTGATACTTAATTCATCTCCAACAAACAAAGCCTTTAAATATGATATTAAATCTTTAATTTCTTTTCTTTGGTAGAACTTTATGCCGCCATATATTTGATATTTAATATTATTTGTTATTAATTCTTGTTCGATATTACGAGATAAATAGTTTGCCCTATACAATATACAAATTTCATTTGGATCAACATTATCTTCAGTTAATTTCAATATTTTATTAACCACTCATCTTGATTCACCATCTTGAGAGTCTGCATGAAAATAAATAGGTTTTAACCCACCACCACGATATGACTTTAAATTTTTATCAATTCTTTTTTTATTATTCTTTATCAAGTTATTTGCAGCGTTCAAAGTTTCTTGAGTGGAACGATAATTATCATCCAGTATATATGTATTAGTTCCTTTAAAAACTTTAGGGAACTCAGTTATTAGTTCTGGTCTTGCACCTCTTCATGTATAAATAGTTTGATCTGGGTCACCAACTGCAAAAATACTTTTTTTAATAGAACAAAGATGTTTAATTAATTTATATTGCTCTTCATTAGTATCTTGAAATTCATCTACTAAAATAC
>JBOFSS010000122.1:0-3857 GCA_051651665.1 Mycoplasma sp. | reverse complement strand
TAACCATTAACTATTTGTTGATAGTATTTTTCATTGTTTCATCCAAAATAAAAAACCATTTCTTAAATTGAGATTTTCAATACATCATTTCTCAACTCTGTCAAAAATAACTTCACATTAGGAATGAATTGATCAGTGTTTGTTGAAATCGTGAGGGGGGGGGTCTTATTTTTCTTCATATACCATAATTATAGGATCATAATTTTAATTATCGTCTTTTTTTAAAACATACTATAGTTGGTTTTAAAAAAAGACCTCAAGCTTTATACTTACAAGGTATAAAATGGATAAAGAAAAATTAAATATAGAAGAGATTGATAATCGTAAATCTCATTATCAAGAATTAACTAAATTAATGCCATTTAGTGATAAAGTTCTTTGAGCTAAGAAAAAGATCAAAGAGTTTATTATTGAGTGTGAAAAAAATTTGACTTCAGAAGATGAGATTACCATATCTTTTAGTGGTGGTAAAGACTCTACAGTTTTACTACACTTAGTTTTAAATGTTCATCGTGAGATGAACTGCAAAATACCATTATTAATGGTATATGCCACTGAGATTACTTTTCCTTCGACTATTAAATTCATTAGAGAAATTAATGAGTATTATAAAAATCAAAATTATTTACTAAAAAATATTTCTATGGTTAAACCAAAAAAACCATGAATGGATATTTTAAATGAAAATGGATATCCAATATATTCTAAGCAAGTTTCAGTTTTAATTAATCGTGTAAAAAATGCCAAAACCAAAAATTTATTAACTCAATGATTTTTTGGCATTAATCAAGATACAACTTCTACATCAAGATACAACCTTTCTAAGCAAAGATTATTCTTATTAGATGATAACTTATTAGCTGATTGACCAAAACTTGATGATATGCAAATGATTGATTATTTTAAAGGTTATAGTAATAAGTATTTCTTTTCAGAAAAATGTTGTGATTTTATTAAAGGAAATTTAAAACATGATAAAAGACCTTCATTCATTGGAACAATGGCTGAGGAATCTTTATTAAGACAAAAATCTTGAATTCAATCAGGTTGTAATATCTATAATAAAGATGGAATGAAGTCAAGACCTTTATCAATTTGAAATTCTAGTGATGTATGAAGGTATATTAAAGAAAATCGACTCGTAATTAATGAAGCTTATGGATTTGATCACAATAAAGAACTTGATGAACAATCACTTAAGTTTGACCGATTAGGATGTACTTCTTGCCCTTTTGGTTCAGCTATTGAACAAAGAAAAGTTTTTATGATGAAACAAAAACATAATAAAACAAAAGATGTAAATATTTATAAAAGATTAAATCGATTTGAAATCCTTAGAAAAGATTACCCTAATTTATATTTAACTCAAATAATTTATAATGGAATGTATAAAATTTTAATTGATATGGGAATTGAGATAGAAGATGATATCTTATATATGAAATTATTTAAATTAAGACAAAATCAAATTCAAGAATGATATAGTGATAAAAACTTTAGGAATAACATCTTAAATGTAATGATTCAAATAGAGAACTATAAAAATCATAAAAATAAATCAAATACCCAAGGGTGAACTTATACTCTTGAAGAATTTAATCAAGCTATGGATTATTTTAATTTTAATAAAGTTGAACTTGATGAAATCAATAAAATCAGAGAAGAATTAATAAAATCTAAAAAAATTAAATAAATCGTATAATAACTTTTCAAGTGCTATAAGAAAAGAGTTTCGAGTTTAGTTAACAGTCTAATTCTTAAGTCTGATTAATGCTACTTCAGCTTCACCATTCCCTTGCTTTGCAGCTTTCTCATATCAATAGATTGCTTTTTTAATATCTACATGTTTATGTTTTTCTTGGTGATAATAATTAGCCATCACAATTTGAGAGTCAACAAATCCCTGGTTAGCAGCTTTTTCAAATCATTCAAAAGCAATGTCATGATCAGCTTCAACCCCATACCCTTTAGCATAACAAGTAGCAAGATTATGTTGAGCATTTGCATAACCTGCAATCGCTGCTCTTCCAAATCATTCAAATGCTTTTTCATGATTAATATCTACACCAAAGCCTTCGGTGTAACATATCCCTAAATTATGTTGAGATATAATATGTCCTTTGCTTGCTGCAACCTTATATCATTTAAATGCATTGATTAGACTCTTTCTAACTCCTTTGCCTTGAAAATAAGATAGAGCAGTATAAAAACAAGCATCTAAGTGACCTTGTTTGGCTGCACTAAGATTTCATTCAAAAGACTTTTTAATGTCTTTTTCAATGCCATTACCTTCAAAATAACAAATAGCTAAATTATATTGAGCATTTACATCCCCTTCTTTAGCTTGATTTATTAACTCTTGGATTTGTTCTTTGGTATATGACATATATAATCCTCTTTTATATAATTATAACAAATGAGTGATGTAGATGATATGGTTGAATTAATTGAAGTTGTGAATGTAAATTAGAATTTAAAATTCTATATGAAATATTCTATTTTTTAAAATTAATATAAATGATATAATAAATATTAATTGGCAGGTAATTTTATGGAAAAAAGAACAAAGAAAAAAATAATTTGATCAGTAGTTGCAACTTTGGTTTTAGGGACAACAGCAGCTGCTTTTGGGCATTATTTTGTAGTTTGTCGTAAAAAATCTCGTAAAGAACAAATAACAATAATAATAAATGAGACTCAAATTAAACCTAAGATTCATGAAGGTGATATTGAAACATTTAGAGATTCTATAGGTTATTCAAATTCGACAACTGCAATTGATAAATTTGAAGAAAAGTTTGATGTAATTAATCATGTTGATGGGGCAGAATACTATATTGAAAATTTTGATGAAATTACTATTTCTGGACCAAACGTATTAAAAGTTAAGGCATCTAAAGCATATAATGAGAGTAAAGAACCAGTTGATAATGTTAATTTTGAAGTGCCTTTAACATTGAAAGAAGTGGTTGAAAACCCAGATCCAGAAGAAAAAATGGAAATGTTTACAATTACAAAAGATGGTATTCTTTCAATTACAGAAGGTTGAATAGAAACAGAAGAAGGCATCGAATGAGCTAAAAAAGGAGAATTGCAAGTCCCTGCAATATTTAAGAACGTTAAAGTTACTAAAATTGCTGATAATTTTATTGATCCATTAAATAGAAAAATTAAAACTTACTTTTTTGATAAAGAATGTACTTTTACTGAAATTGGTAAAGAATCTTTTTCAAATTATAAGAGTGGTGGTCCTGCTGGCAGTACTATTAATATGAATACATTTTATTTACCTTCAACTGTAGAGGTAATTGGCGACTATGCTTTCTTTAAAAATTCATATTCATCTCAGATAGAATTTCCTAGTAATTTAAAAACAATTGGTAACTATGCTTTTTCTCAAATTACAAAATCTTTAATGGGAATTGAATTGCCAAGAGGAGTCGAAAAAATAGGTGAAGGTGCGTTTGCAACTTCAAGTTACAGAGGGAAGCTTGATATCCCAAATTCTGTTAAAATAATCGGTAAAAAAGCTTTTTATAATACTAATTTTCAGACTATTGGTTCTTTAGGGAGTGGTGTTGAAGAAATCGGGGAATCAGCTTTTGAAAATTTTGAAGTTTCAATAAATGAACTAACACTTCCAGATTCTTTGAAAATTGTTGGTGAAAAAGCTTTTAGAAATGCTACTAAAATTCGGTCACTTAAATTGGGAACTGGATTAAAACATATTGGGTCTGAAGCGTTTTATTTCATAAGTGGTGCAAATCCACAGTTTATAAAACTTCCAGAAGGACTTTTATCAATTGGTGACTTTGCCTTTAGAGCAATGACTGGAGGAAATTGAGGGATAACAATCC
>JBOFSS010000121.1:0-8730 GCA_051651665.1 Mycoplasma sp. | reverse complement strand
ATTATAGAAGATTTAATGCTATAGACTTTACAACTACAAATAGTGGTTTCGCTTACAAAATAGTAGAAAGTGATCCAAATCATACAATTGATAAAATGGTCATGTATCAAGGTAATAATGTTTTATCAAGAACCTATGATTTTGATCAACTAATTGAGGAAGCAAATTGAGTAAATGATGATATAAAAAGTGCAGAAGCCAGAAGGATAGTTGTTTTCTTAGCATCGAAAGCATCATGAACAGACACAAAAACTGGTCCTAAATTTATTAAAGCAAATGAGCAACTTACTACAGTGAAAGATCCCACTGATATCAACTATGATCCAAAAACTAGTCAAGACTCAAGTGTTACTAAAATTAAAGGGGACTTGGAAAAATGACTTAACGGAAAAAACCCTTTAATCAATAAAGGGTACCGTTTAGCATTTGATGTTTCCGGCACTGTTCCAGTCGTTGGTAGAATAGATAACTTCTCTTCATATACAACAGTAGTTCCTACTTATGTCCTTAAAAATCATGGAAAAGAAATTGTTCCAGATTACTTATATGAAGAATATTTTAATATGAATAAATTTGATTCTTTGACCACACAATCTGACTTTATAGATTGATTTGCTAAAGTGCCTTCGAAATACAAAATTTCAGTTGATAATTTAGATTTCTTAATTGTCGGTACTGGTATGACTCCAGGTTTTATGTACCCTGTCCTTAATCTAGAAAGAAGCATACCAAACACAGAAACAGAAATACTTTTATATGGTAACACGGGAGCTTTTGAATTAGCTTATGATTCCAACCGATCAAGTCCTGTCGATGATTACTTAATATTTAATGTCGGTGGAGCAAGCCAAGAATTAATAAATGAATTAAATATTATTTCAAGAAAATATATGTCATGACCCCCTAGTATAAAATCTGTATATTTTGCCAATGATATTTCTAATACATTATGTGCACAAGGTGTTAGATTAAATTTTTTACCTGGATTAATTGACACTCAGATTATATTATCTACAACACTTTCTTTATTTGTAGGTGCTTTGACTTGTATTGTTTTCTTATTTACAGTAAGGAAATTTATTGATGATAACAGATCTTCATTGACAATTTTACGTGCTAATGGAGTTAAGAAAAGAGTTATAGTATTCTCTACAACAATTTTAGGTGTTTTCCCTAGTCTTGTAGGTGGATCTTTCGCTTATTTAGTTTGTCAGTTAACCCAAAATGCATTAATAGGATTATTCTCTACATATTGAGTTATTCCAACTGCTGTAACTATTTTTAATCCCTTAATGTTTTTTGGTATTTTACTGGCGCCACTAGTTATTATGGCAATATTAGCTGCTGCAACAACCTTCTTATTAATGAGAAAAAATGTTTCTGAATTAATGAAGGATACATCCAATTTTAAAGTTACACCAATAGCAAAAATGATGGCTGTGTTATTTAATAAAGCAGATATTATTACAAAATTCAGAACTTCAATTGCATTCAGTAGTATATCGAAATTAATTGCCATAACCGTACTGTTCACGCTTTCTTCTATTGGAGTAACAACATCTACAGCATTGAGTAAGAAATTTAAAACAGCAAAAGAAGCTACTTTTGAAGCAAAAGATTATAATTTTGCAGTTGATTTAACAACTCCAACTGTCCAGGCTGGACAATATTTATCATCAGAATTTAAAGATCTAGATAGAGTGATAGTTGATGATAACTATGATGTTTTAACATTTAACTCTGGAATGGTTGATAATGGCGGGTTGTTCCCCGGAGAATCTGTTTATAATAAAATGAGGAATCAAACTTTTAGTGAATTAAAATACTTGCAAAGTGATATGAATCCAAATCCAAAATTTGCAAAAAATGTCGCTCTTCCAAAATATAACGAAAATATAAAAACTACAAAAGCTAAAGAAGATTCAATAGCTCATATGCCATCTATAAATGATGCAACTTGACAAAAAGAAAGTGGAATATATTTAAATAATAGAAGTCAAACTCCATTACTAGTTGATTTAGAAATAGGGATTGGTAATCTTTCAACGAATCCATGAAATATCGCAAGGAATCTTGCTCCGCCAAATACTATGAATATTAGCGATAATATGACACATGAATTATGAAGGAGAATAGCTAATGACTCCACTGTATATTTCACCAATGATTCAATTGATTTTAAAGAAACTATTGTTCCTTATGGGGGACAAATAAACAAAGATAACTATTTAGATTTTGAATTAAACAAAATATATATAGATAAATTCAATTTCCTCGTGAAATATAATGATATTCCTGATCAAAATGATTTAAATTATGTTTATAAAGAAAATGATGGTTGATACTATATAGATAAATCAAAATTTGCGGAAACATCTGCACTGAATAAAGATTATTTAGTTTTATCTCACTTTATCCTAAATAATGACAAGTATCAAGATACAATTTTTAAAATGTCATATAATAGAATACCACTTGAATCAGGTGATGAAACTTTTACAAGAGTTGAATCAAATTTATTAACAAATAATGCACAAGAAGCAATTACTATTAAAGGAATTAAAAATAATTCTAATTTTTTAAAATTAAAAAATAAAAATCAAGAAGATATTAATAACATATTGAAATTAAATGACGATATTGAACAAAAGTATGAAGAAATTAATAAAATTCATGAAATTTATAGATCAGATATCTTTGACGATTCTTCAAATTTCAAGATGATAATAAATGAATCCGCAGCTTATCAATACAACCTCAAAATAGGCGATGTGATCAAAATTGATCCAACAAATGAAGCGACAAGATTTAATGCCTATGATATATTGACTAGCGACGCTGATAAAGAAAAAGTAGTTGATTATTCTGAATTCAATAATAAAACATATGAATTCCAAATAATAGAAATTGCTGAAACATACCAATATCCAGAATTTTTCATTAATCAAAGAATTGCTAACCATATAAATGTAATGAGTCATGAAAATGTTCTAAAGACTTCATTTAAAAATGATTACATATATAATGAATCAACAAATAATGATGAAATTATAGTATCTCAAATAGATCCATTTAATGGTGTATTCTCTGATGCTGAAAATGTTAAAGCCATCAGCCAATCTATGTCTCTTTATTCAGAAACAGGAATCGCACCAGCTACTGATAAGTTTACTTCATCAACTCTAATGATAGATATTTTAAACACCGCACTTAAATCAAAAGATACAGATTTAAATAATTGAAAAAATCAAACTAAATATTTAACCAAAATGCAATTAGCTAAAATAATGGGATATGAAAAAGATGGTGTATTAAATATGACAGCTTTTTCAGAAAAATATAATGATGCTTCTCTTTTACTAAAGGATATGGTGAGTATTTATGGAGAGAACCCGTTCACCCCTATAATATTCAATGTTGAATATGTAGAAATGTATAGTCAAATATTTGATAATATTTCTAAATTTATAAATGATATTATGATATTAATATTAGTTATATTATTTTCTATTTCAATATTATCAGTAGCCTTCTTATCTGTTGAATTTATATCCTCATCAATATCACTTATTGCTATTTTGAAAGTTCTAGGATTCTATGATAGAACAAATGCATTTGCCTTCTTATCAATGTTCTTCCCTGCAATGATAATAGCTGTTGCTGCAAGTGTTCCATTATCAATGTTAATCATTGAAGCAATTAAGAAATTCGTTTATTCATTTGCGAATATTTTCCTACCGATTAGTTACCAATGATGATATTTCATTGTTCCTTCCCTTCTTTTAGGTGCTATTTTAGCAATGACGATAGGTATTGCTATGTATCTATTGAAAAAACAAAACACAACTAGAGTAATTGCAAGATATTAAGTTATAATTTTTACATGACTGAAATTATTGTAAATTTAAATGATGTAGATAAAAGATTGGATAATTTCTTATTGAAATACTTTCCCTATCTAACCAAACCAATGATTTATAAATACATCAGAACTAATAAAATCAAAGTGAATAAAAAGAAACAAGATTTTAACTATAAATTACGAATGCATGATAAAATCACTGTATTTTTTAATGAGGAAAAAAGAGAAGTTAATAATCAATTATGATTTTTAAAATTTGATAAAAAAATTGATGTAGTTTATGAAGATGAAAACATTGTTATTATGAATAAACCAATTGGAGTAATTTCTCAATCGAATGGTTTTTCAGAAGATTCGATGCAAGCAAGATTTTTGAAATATGTATATGATTCAAAACAATATAATCCAGAAAATGAAAATATATTTGTTCCATCGATTTGTCATAGATTAGATAGAAATACAAGTGGTCTTATGATTGGTGCAAAAAATTCAATGGCATTAATTGAAATGAATAGAATCTTAAAGGAACATGAAATAATAAAAAAATACCAATGTTTAGTCTTCGGAACACTTCCGAAGAAAAAAGAAAGATTAATTGCTTTTCACTATAAAAACGAGAATGATAGTTTAGTATATATTAATAAAGATCAAAAGCCTCATTATAAAGAGATTATTACAGAATATGAAGTTCTTTGAACTGACAGAAAATATAGTTTATTAAAGATAAATTTAATAACTGGTAGAACACATCAAATCAGAGCACACCTTAATTTTATTGGACACCCAATAGTTGGTGAAAAAAAATATAAAAATAGTAATAGTGATTTTGATTCAAGATTTAAACATCAGGCATTAGTTTGTAATGAAATAGCTTTTAAAATAAATGATTCAAGTGAATTAAAATATTTAAATACTAAAATCATAAAAATTAATAACTTATGATTCAAATCTATTTTAAATATTACATAAATTTAGTTATAATTTTATTTATGAAAAACAACAATATAGAGGAAATATATAAACTTTCGTTAAAAGATAACATCCCTATCATAAGACCACTAACTAGTGAATTTATATTTAATACAATATCTTCTAAAGCAGTTAAAAATATTTTAGAAATTGGCACAGCTTATGGGTATAGCTCAGCACTTTTTGGCTCATCTGGAGAGTGTGAGATAACAACATTAGAAATTGATGAAAAAAGATTTAATATAGCTAAATCATTTTTAAGTGAATACAAAAATATAACAATTAAAAATCAAGACTGTTTCTCATTTGAGACAAATGAGAAATTTGATTTAATTTTCATTGATGGACCAAAAAGAAAACAAATTGATTTAATAAATAAATATATATATAATTTATCTAAAAATGGCATCATTATAATTGATAATCTTTTTTTAAAAAAATTTTCAGAAAAGGAATCATTGACTAATAACCAAAAGAAGATTCTTGATGATTTATCGAATTTGAGAGACTTTATATTAAATGACAAAAGATTTAATGTTCAAATATTTGATATAGATGATGGTATAGCATTGATGGAGTTAAAAATATGCAATTAATTACAGAAGCAACTGATTTTCAAAATGCAGTTGATTTAATAAATAAAAAATTTGAAAATATAGTTTTAGGATGTTCTGAATTTGGTTTAAGGAATCTGCATAATTTTAATCAAGAAGAAATATTACACTTAAACTCCATAAAGGGCAGTTCTAAAATATGGGTGAAAATGAATTCTTTCATATTTGATGAAGATTTAATTAAACTATCAAATAAACTAAAATTACTTGATGAAATAAAAATAGATTTTGTTATCTTTCAAGATTATTCAATACCACAAATAATTTATGAAAATAATTTAGGAATCAAAGTTCATTACAATCCAGAAACATTGAATACTAATTATGGGCAATTTCATTTTTTTGAAGAAAATAAAATCTCTGGATGTTTTATTGCAAGGGAAATAACAATCAAAGAACTAGAAGAAATTTGTTTAAATAAAAAAGGTTTGAAAATCGAGATACAAGCCTTTGGTTTAGGATTTATAATGCATTCAAGATGAAAATTAGTGACTAATTTTGATGATTATTATAAATCTAAAATTCACAATAATGAATTTATAAAAATTAAAGAAGAATTAAGGGCGATTCCTAATATCATTTCTGAAGATCGCCATGGAACTCACATGTTCACTGGGTATATAATTAATTTAATTTCATTATTACCAAAACTTAAAGAGATTGGAGTAGACTTAATTCAATTAAATTTATTTAAATTACCAAAAAACTATAATCAAATAATTGATGTTTATAAGAGCGCTATGAGTGATTTGCAATCAAATAATTTTAATGAAGAAAAATATCTAAATGATATAAACAATATAGTTAAAAATGATTTTTTATTATCTAAAGGGTTCTTAGGTGGCATTAAAGAAAATTTACACCTAAATAAAGTTGGGACAAAAGATGAATAAGTATGAATTATTAGCACCTGCGGGTGATGTGGAAAGAGCAAAATATGCATTAGTATATGGAGCTGACGCAGTTTTTCTTGGAGGGAAACAATTTTCATTAAGAGCAAGAGCTTCAAATTTCGAAATTTCAGATATTGAAGAAATTGTAGAATTTGCTCACTCAAAAAATAAGAAAGTATATTTAGTGACAAATATAATTTGCCATAATTTCCATATCAAAGAATTCAAAATTTTTTTTGATAAAGTAACCAATATAGGGATTGATGCTTTCATTGTTGCCGATCCATTTATTATTTATAACTTAAAAAAATATTACCCAAATGTTGAAATACATATTTCCACTCAACAATCAATTACGAATTCAAAAGCTGCTAGTTTTTTTAAAAGGAATGGAGCTACAAGAGTCGTATTAGCCAGAGAAATGCAATATGATGAAATCAAATCATTATGTGATAACAATAATGGAAATGTGGAAATTGAGGCGTTTATTCATGGTGCCGTTTGTATTGCATATAGTGGTAGATGTATGATGAGTAATAATTATAGCCTTAGAGACGCTAACGTGGGAGGATGTGCTCAGTCTTGTAGATGATCTTATAAAGTTCTAGACACAGATATTGATAACCCCTTCACTATGAGTGCTAAGGATATGTCTTATTTAACAAATTTGAAGTCAATTATGGAATTAGATATTGCTTCATTTAAAATTGAAGGAAGAATGAAAACTATCAATTATTTGACCACTGTAATCAAGACTTATAGAGAAGCTATTGATCACATTAACAAAAAAGAAGAGTTTGATATTGATATGTTAAAAAATAAATTGGATATTGTGGCCAACCGAGAAGTTGATTCAGCATATTTGATTAATCCATCTTCAGATAAAATGTTATATCATGATGAACAAAAAGTTTTGAAACAAGATTTTGCATTTGTGATTAAAGAACAAATAGATAAAAATAAATTCTTGATAATTTCTAAGAACTATTTTGACTTAAATATGAAATTTTATGTAGTTAAACCTAATGCTTCTAATGAGGAAATTACAATTAAATCAATTATTGATTCAGAAAACATATCACATAATGTGATAAACACACCGATGAGAGAATATATTTTAGAAACCTTAGAAGAACACTCATTTGATAACTATTGTTTAGGGAAAATTCTTTATGTATAAATTAAAAATCGGTAGTCATGTAAGTCTTTCATCGCCAAATTATTTAGTAGGCTCTGTCAATGAGGCATTATCATATGAAGCAAACACTTTTATGATATATACAGGACCACCACAAAATAATAATAGAAAAGATGTAAAGTTATTTAACTTAAATGAAGCACATAAATTAATGTCTCTAAATGAGATAGATTTAAATGATGTTATTGTACATGCACCTTATATAATAAACCTTTGCTCATTAAAGCCGGAGACAAGAGAATTTGGGAAAGAAGTTCTATTAAATGAATTAATTAGAACTAGTGAAATGGGATTCACTAAATTAGTAATACATCCTGGATCAAGTTTGAAACAAGATTGAGAAATTGCGATTAATCAAATTGTTGAAGGGATTGATTTCGCTTTATCATTTTCAAATAATGATGTTCTAATTTTATTAGAAACTATGGCAGGGAAAGGTACTGAAATAGGTAGAAATATCAATGATATTGTTGCTATCATTTCAAAATCTAAATATCCAGAAAAGATTGGTGTATGTTTAGATACTTGTCATCTTTGAGACTCAGGAATAGATTTAAAACTATTCGATGAATATCTACATCAATTTGAGCAACTATTAGATATCTCAAAAATTCAATGTATACACATCAATGATTCAATGAATGGAAAAAGTTCCCATAAAGATAGACATCAAAATTTAGGTTATGGTAACATTGGGTTTGAAAATCTTATTAATATTATTTATCATAACAAATTAGAGCATGTTGTAAAAATTCTAGAAACTCCATATGTAGAGTTAGATGGTAAATCAACTCCACCATATAAACAAGAAATTAAAATGATAAGAAATAAAAAATTCGAGAAGTGATTTTAATTATTTTTTAATATATTTTTTTGTTTTTTTGAATATGATATCGAAAGTATCTTCTATGTTTTCAACTTGCACATCTTTTGCATTAAAAGCAAAGCCATGCTTATCATCATATTTAGGGATAATATGAACGTGGAAATGATTAACTTCTTGACCAGCAATTTTACCTTGATTTGATAGAAAATTAAAAGCTCAAGGATTAAGTTTTGTGCTTTCTAACATTCTTGAAACATCTTGCACTAAATCTCAAACAGCTTTGTTATCAGCTTTGTAGCAAGTAGAAAGATCTAAATGATGATTTTTTGGAATCACTAGTGTATGTCCGTCAGAAATCGGATTCACAT
>JBOFSS010000120.1:0-8427 GCA_051651665.1 Mycoplasma sp. | reverse complement strand
AAATTACTAAATCCAGAGACTTGAAAATGATACCCAGATATTACAAATATGTGAAAAGTTAATCGTGTTTGAGATTTTAAAATTCAAGCTTATTTAGCAATTGTTCCATTAGTAGTAGTAACACTTGCTGAACACATCGGTGACCATGTTAATATTGGTCATATTACTGGTGAAGATTATATAACTGATAAACCAGGTTTATATCGAACATTAATAGGTGATGGAGTAGCAACAATTGTATCCGCTTCAATGGGTGGACCTGCTAATACTTCATATGGAGAAAATACTTCTGTAATATCCGTTACTAAAGTTGCATCTGTATGAGTTATATTCACAGCAGCTATTATCTCTATTTGTATTTCTTTTATAGCCCCAATATCTGTGGTATTACAAGTAATACCTAAACCAGTTCTTGGTGGAGTTGAAATGTTATTATATTCAATGATAGCAATCAATGGTTTAAAAATTATGATAAATGCTAAATTAGATATGTTTATACCAAAAAACATTATCATAGTAGCAGTTATGGCTATTACAGGAATTGGTGGAGCTACACTAATTTTCTTACCAGCTGATATATTAGGAAGCGAAATAGCTCTAACAGGAACTGGTGTTGGTGTAATTATATCTGTATTATTGAATTGATTATTACCAGATGGGAATGTATCTGGTGATAAAGAGAAATTAATTGATGCAATTGATTTCTCTCCAACAGATTTTATGAGAGTAACTAAGCTTTCAAAAAAACCTAAAATTCAAGATGAAGATGAGAATCAACAAGATTTCATTTCAAACGAAAATCAAAATGTTCAAATTGAAGAAATTTCAGAAACTGAAAAAATATTAACCAAAGGTTTTTCAGTACTTGATAAAGAAGAACAAAATGAGATTCTTTCTCATATGGATGAAATGGTCAAAAATGTTGAAGATAATAATCCCCAACTAAAGAATAAAGATAAAAATAAAAAATAAAAATCAAAGAAGAAAATATCATAGTATGTTTTCAAAAACAAATGCTTCGCCTATATTTTGTGGGTGAAGCATTTTTTATTTGTAAAGCTGTTAAAAATTATTTGATAAACTTTGAATTACTAAATTCAATTATAAAAAGAAGTTATTAATCAAGCAATTAAGGAATAACTATTAAATCTTCTATTGGCTAGAATATTCTTTAAAATGATCAAATAGTAATAGAATCTTTTAATCACTACAACTAATCATTTTGCATCTGATACTAAATTGAGTATCATATTTTGCATTTTTTTAGTTTCTATTTGAATTGCTTTCCATAGTATTCGACAGCTATCATAGCACGAACATCATTTTCACAATATATTTTTAAATCATGTGATAGTTCATTTCATTCTTTATCATTGAGTTTTTCGAAGAATCTCTCTAATGTCTTATTTTGACAAATTAAACCATTTCCAACAGGTAGAGTTTTATAATCAACACATTTTGTCATCTCAAAAATTTCAGGTGATTCTTCACTTATTAGAGGAAGAACTTTTTTTATACTATAGAACCCTTTCAGTTTTTTTAATTTTAAACAATCTTTTTTCCGGGGGTCGAATCAATTAGCTAAATCATATAAATTAGCAATAATTATTCTAATTTTATGCGAATAGTCATGTTCATTTATATAACCAATTAATTCTTTTAATCTCGATCTCTCAAAGGAAACATTATAAACAACATAAGAGTACTCATCGCCACAATAAAGTTCATCAATTAAATCTTTAAAATTTTGTATTGTTATATTTTTAGGATCAAATAATAAATTCGAACATTCAAGATCAGCTATTCTAGTTCCATCATTATGATCTTTTATAATTGAACATTGAGTAATAATTTGAGCAAATGGCAAACAATTATCAATTGGTCTAAATGGCGATGAAATTGTTTCGAAATCAAAATACACCTTCTTTTTCTTAAGTATTATTCTTTCATCTATTTGTTTGTCATCAGTAGTTTCAAGAACAGGAGTTGTACCTAATTTTTCACCTATACAATCTCTATAGAAATCACCATGTTTTGAAATGAAAATAGTTTCAGTTTTATCAGGATATAGACTATTTTCCGCATTTTTAGAAAGAACCTCTATAGTCTTAGTGTGGTTCACAACAGTTCCACTATATTGGAAAGCTGAATAACCTTTTAAGCAATAGAGCTCTTTAAGTTGCGGTCAAAATGAAGAACGGCATCATTTATTGTTATCTTTTAATGAAGGTTTAATATGAATAAGATTTTCATAAAATGTTGCCTTTCTTTTAGGGAGTAAATCAAATAAAGTTTTTATATCTTTATCAAATGACATCAACGTCTCTTCTATAAGTTCCATAAATTCAATTTCAGATTTTGTATATTTAGTTTTTTCAGTTTCTTCCTTATGCCGCTCGATATCAGAAAAATCACCGTCACATATTCTTTTCAAATTCATTGGATATTCTTCAAAGATGTGTTCAAATTCATCCTTTACTCTTACTCCTCAACCTTGTTTAATTAAACGTTTATCAGAGATGCTCTCTAATCCAGATAGTGTTGGAGGACTTTTTTTGAAACAAAAATTAGGAGTTAATTCAAGAGGCGCCTGACCCTTTTTTGCAACACAATAATTAATTAAACACAGTGATAACTCTATATTGAAACATTTTAAAAAATCAAGACTTTTTAAAAGTTTATATTGAAATAAAATATCTAAAAATAACTTCCTTTTTGCAGTTGTTGTTCCCTTTGTTTCTATAAGATGAATTGAATTATTGGTTTTAACAATTGCATCAGGCTTTGTTATACAAAATTCATTTATAAAAACGGATTGGAAAATAATTACATTATCATTCTCTAGAAGAATATTTTTTGTTTTTTCATATCTTTCATCATTACTAGAATAATTGAATTTATCTAAATCAAAAACTTTATAACCCTTATAAAGACTTTGAATGTATTCACGTGATAGTACATCAATTTTATTCCCTTCAATTATCTTAGGGTCATTTTTATCTATATCCTTATTCTCTTCTAACTGAGCTTTATAATATTCAAAAGAATCGAATTCACGATCTATTTCATCATCATTTGATTCGTCATCAATTTCTTCTGAAAACATGTAATCTTTAAATTCTGTATTAAAACCAGATATTATTTCATTATTTGTGAAAAATAAAAATTCAGGTTGATCAATCAATCATCTAACATAATCATATTTATTTATTAATTTTTTTGCCATAAAATACCTATATTGAATATAACAATCATAGACTATATTTTTAAAAAAATGTATCTATTCAAATATTTTCTTAAATTTATGAATTAGTAGTATCAATAGAAAAATATTAACATTAAGAATAGTTAACTATTTAAATGCATAATTTAACTTATTAATTCAATTGTGATCATCAGTTCTAATAAGAACCTTTAGTTTAGAAATCGTGTTTCTAATTTCAATAATAGAAGTATCTTCACTAACCTTTAATTCTCTTCCATCAAATAATAAGAATGCATCACGATAATTTGAAGTTTCGAATTTGATAATTGAATTATTATTAACAACTACAGGGCTATTTAATGATTTGTAAGTCCTATTATTGATAGCTTCAATTTCAATTATTGATAAGGATTTTGAATTCGGCATAATAATAGCGCCACCCAAAGATTTATTTCTAGCAGTTGATCCGAATGGAGTTGCGACTAGCATTCCGTTACCATGTATTGATTGCAATAAAACATCATTTATATATGTTTTAATTTCACTTGTATAATTTGAGTAATATGAGAAATCATTAATTGAAAAGTATTTATCACCATTATAGGAAACCTCTAAAACATCCAAATTAACATAATTTTGATCATTTAACACTTCGTCAAGCTCAAAATGATCAACACTCTCTGTATAACTGTAAAAACCAAGGTTTCCAGAATTAATTAAAACAACCTTAATATTTGGATTCATTAGCAAAGGATTAACACTTTTTAGGAAAGAACCGTCTCCTCCGATAATGAACAAATATTCAAAGTTAACATTATCCTCTTCCCAATTTGAAAGTTTATCTTTTAAACTTTCGTAGATACTTTTATTATTATTCTTATGCAAATCTGTTTGTATCGAATATTTCATAAACTAACTCCAATATTGTGAGAATAATCTATTTTACAAATTTTTTTTATAATTTACTTAATTTTTAAAAAAATATTTTGTTAATTTTACACATTTGAAACATATATATAAAGAAAAAAAGAAAAATTTTTGTATAATTGAAAGGAAAGGAGTTTTTATGAAAGTATTACTAGCTTGTTCTGCAGGTATGTCTACATCCCTGTTAGAAAAATCATTACAAGACTATGCAATAGCTCAAGGTTTCGACATTGATGTTATTGCTAAGTCTTCTGGTGAAGCGAAAGAAGTCCTTCATGAATATGACATTTGCCTTCTAGGCCCACAAGTTAAATTCATGGAAGCTGCTTTCAAAGAAGTAGCCGGAAGTATTCCTGTTGTGATAATACCACCACATATATACGCTATGGCTAACGGTGCTGAATGTTTTAAATTAATTGAAGCACACATAAAAAAATAAGAAAGGACGTTATATGACGAACGTATCAAAAAAAGATAAAATTCAACATGGTTGAAATATCTTCGTAGGTCGTATGGGTAAATTAGCCGAGCAACGTCACATGGCAGCATTAAGAGATGGTTTCTCATTATTAGTTCCACTAATTATTGCAGCATCACTAGGTGTGCTATGTATGACATTTGTATTCGGTTGATGAGACACTACTCAAACTTCAATCTTAGGTTGAATTTCTTGAGGTGTCCCAGGCCAAGTAATCCAAGCGGTTAACAACGAAGGAAACGCTATTGGATATAAATTTGCAGAAGGTTCAGTTGCCTTTTTAATAAGTAAAACTGGAGCTGCAATATTTTATACAATTTGACATGGTATCTTTGACCACTTATCATTGTTTGTAGTTATAACATTAGGTTATGCTGCAGCGAGAGTTAACAAAGTAAAAGACCCATTCATTGGATCGATTGTTTCATTAGGAGCATTCATGATCTTAATCTATTCAGATAAAGGATTAATGGGTGCAAATGGGATGATTGTTGCAATTCTAGCCTCTTTAGTGAGTATGGAATTATTTGCAATCTTTGAAAGATCTAAAAAATTAGAGATTAAAATGCCTAATGGTGTTCCTCCTGCAGTTGCAAGAGCATTCTCTAAATTATTGCCAACAATTTTCACATTAATGATTATGGTTGCATTACAAGTTCCATTCATTGTATTTGAAATGATTTCTAAAGGTGATGTTTCATTTGGGTTTGGTTTAGGACAATCAATTTCTGTTGCTATTCAAGCACCATTTATTTCACTAGTTTCTAATCCAAATGCTTCATTAACAATCGGGATTGTTTACACATTCTTTACTGCATTACTATGATTCGTAGGAATCCATGGTACAAATGTATTAATGGGTGTATTCTCTCCAATTGCTATTACTTTATTAGCAAAAAACCAAGAGTATGTTGCTTCAGGTGGAGCTACAGGATCAATCAGTACTTTCGCAGATGGTACTTGAGATGCATTCATGTTCTTCGGTGGTACTGGTACTACCCTAGCATTTGTGTTAATTGCATTATTCATTTGTAAAACAAAAGCAACAAGAGAAGTATTGAAATTTGGTGGTCCTTCATCAGTATTCAATATTAATGAACCATTATTATTTGGTGTTCCGTTAATTCTTAACTTCTCTTATGCTGTTCCATTTATAATTGTTCAACCAGTTCTATATGTGATCACATGATTATGTATTGAAAAATTCAAAATTGTTCCTCCAGTAATTGTTAAAATTCCATGAACTTCCCCAGTAATTATTGGTGGGTTCTTAGCGGTTGCTCATTGATCAGGTGCTTTATTAGCTGCATTCAACTTCATGGTTGCTGTTCTAATTTACTTACCTTTCGTCATGATGGCAAACGTAAAAGCTGCAAAAGCTGGTGAAGAATTAGTTAAAATTGAGTACAAAGAAGGCTTCAAAAAAATTGGTGCAAAATTAAACTCAAAATTTAACAAAAATGAACAAGAAATAGCGAAAGCTGCATAGTATGGAAAAAAATAACAATTTAATGTTATCTGGAACATACGACTATCATAAAAAACTTCAAGTTTGAAAAACTTATGCAACTCGAAATAAAGTTGCAGCAGATTGTGAAAACTGTAAAAAAGTTCACGCAAGAAAAACTGTTTTACTAGAAAATGGTCAACATGTTTGTTGATATTGTTGAATTCGTAAGGGTTCAAATTATGGAACTGTGGTTTTCAAACCAAGTGAAATGATCCTCAAACAAGAAACACCAACTAAAAAAATAAAACAAAAAGAAGAAAAAACTAAAAAAGTTGCTTCTGCTTCGAAAGAGAGGAAAAAAACTATGGAAAAAACATCAAAAGGTGTTAAATCTAATTCTGACACAGTTCATATTAAACCAGTAGTTAAAAAAGCTATTGACAATAAAATTGTTGTTCAGAAGAAACCTGTTGAATCTGAAGCGAAAACTTCTACTCCTGCACCAGCTCCAGTTGTTGCAAAAGTAGAAGAAACTCAGCCAGTGGTTCCAGCTATTCGTTATTCTAAATGAAATCCACAATTAACCGACAAACAATCAAATGTAAGTTGAAATGTTGTCAAATATGGTGCGATTATTTTAGCTCTTGTTTTCGGAATACTTGCATTATATTTTGCAAGTATTTGACAAACAACTGCTGATGGCGGTTTCCTTGCTAAACTAGGTTTCATTTCAGCTGAAAATGATGATAATGGTAATTTAAAATTATTATTATTTAATATAAAGTTACCTAAAGACATCACATCAGGACCTGTATTTGATTCATTTACAGCTCTTAAAACAACTCTTATCGGTGATGGTACTAACCGTCTATGATATGATATGTCATTAGCTGGTGCTACTTTCTATACAAATGCTTTAAATACTTGTTTAATGGTATTTGGAATATTAATGTTAGCTATGGGATTCCCATTAATGGTATTCAAAAATAAAACAGCCTGAGGATTATCTATCTTAGTAGTAGAAATATTATTTATATTAGTTACTGCAACAATTTTCTTTATTGGTATTGCTGCACAAGAAACTATTGTAGGTGAATTAAATTCTCTTAAACATTTAATTAGTCATTACGGTTCTACTAAAGATTTAGATGCATTCAATATCGCTGCAATGCAACAATTAAATAAATTACATAAATTCTTCTATATTTGAAGTTTATAATTTAAATAATTATCTATTCTATCAAGTGATAAAATAACAAAAAAAGAAAGTTGCTTCGGCAACTTTTTTTATATTATTAATAAAAATATTCACTCAATGTTAATAATCAAGATTTTTCTTATATAATATATAAGATAATATAGGGGAATAAAATGCCAGGCAATAAACAAAAAGGTATCAATGTCACAGATCCAAATAACTATTGATCTAAACTTGCCATTTGAAAAAAATACGCAAGTTATAACAAGCAAACAGTTAAATGTGATGCATGTGATAGAAATAATGTACACAAAACAGTTTTATTAGAAAACGGACAACATATCTGTTGATATAGTTGAATTAAAAAAGGGACAATTTATGGAGCAGTAATTGCAAAATCTGCACATATGGTTGACATAAAAAAAGAAAAGGCTCATGCCAATAAAAAACCTAAAGAATTCAAAAAACTAACAAAAGACGAAGAAAAACTTTTAAAAGCAGAAGTTGAAAAAATTGATGTTCTAGCAAAACAAGACAAAGTTAATAATAATGTTATTGAGTTAGATAGTGGTGTTTTTGTTGAAGCTGATAAAGAAACAAGAAAAGATATTCTTCTTGTTAAGGATTCTTCAGAAGATAAAAAAAAACAATCGAAGATTGAAACTCAATCACAATCAGAAAAAATTATCCACACTTCACCAACTGAGAGAAGTTCTGCAAAATTGTTAGAAGAAAGTGAAAATCAATTTCAAGAAATAACAATCAAACCTATTTATAGAAATCAATCTAAGTATAATCCGCAAATTACAGCTTTTGGAGTTACTGAATCTAGAAATAAAAATATTGCTTGAAATATTTTTAAATATTCTATAGCAATAACTATTTTAGTTTTTGGAATCATTGGATTATATTATTCTTCTATATGACAATCTTCTTCTGGTCAAGGTTTATTATTTAATTTAGGGATAATTAAATTTGATTCAGTTAAAGAAATACATTACTTTGCATATGGTTTCCCAGAAAAAATATTGGAAACATCTATTGGCTCAGATCTTAAAGAAGTTATATCTAATTTTAACTCCAATATTGAATCGATAATGGGCAAATCACTAAGTTATTTTTCAGATTTCAATAATCAGATGATGACAAGTATGATGATATTCTCGATA
>JBOFSS010000119.1:0-2416 GCA_051651665.1 Mycoplasma sp. | reverse complement strand
ACCTACACGATATCTATGTGCGTCACCATAAGAAAATAATCTACCTTGAAGTAATTTATCTGGTGAGAAATCAATTCCCGGAATGATGTTAGCGGGTGAAAAAGTTGCTTGTTCTGTTTCTGCAAAAAAGTTGCCAACATTCTTATTCAATTCAAATCTACCAATTTCAATTAATGGGAAATCCTTGTGCAATCAAACTTTTGTTACATCAAACGGATCAAAGTTATATTCTTTTGCTTGCTCTTCAGTCATAATTTGTACTTTAACTGTTCAAGAAGGATATTGTTTCGTTTCAATTGCTTCAACTAAATCTCTTTGTGAGAATTGTGGGTCCTTTCCACATATTTCAGATGCAACATCAGCTGAGAAGTTCTTTATTCCCTGATTGGTTTTAAAGTGATATTTGACTCAAACTCTTTGATTTTTTTCATTTATTCAAGCAAATGTATGTGATCCAAACCCGTTCATAAATCTGTATCCATATGGTGTTCCTCTATTTGAAAAAAGGAATAACACTTGATGTAATGCTTCTGGATGTGATGTTCAGAAATCTCATTGAGCATCTATTTGAGGCAAATTTGTTTTTGGATCTAATTTTTGTGTATGAATAAAATCTGGGAATTTTTTAGCATCTCTTATGAAGAAAATTGGTGTATTGTTTCCAACAATATCATAATTACCTTCATCACTAAAGAATCTAAGAGCAAAACCTCTTACATCTCTTACGCTATCAGCAGAACCTTTTGATCCAGCTACCGTACTAAATCTTAAGAAGATTTCAGTTTCTTTATTCATATCGTTAAATAATTTAGCTTTTGTAAATTGCTTTAAATTAGGGTTTGTTAATTTAAAAGTACCAAAAGCTCCAGCTCCAACAGCATGAACCACTCTTTCAGGGATTCTTTCTCTTGCAAAATGAGCAAGTTTTTCAATTAATCCAAAATCTTCAATTAGTGTTTGACCACTACTTGTTGTTTTTGAATTTTGATTATCATGTATAGGATAACCATTTTGTGTAGTTAATATTTTTTTATCTTTCATATTTTCCAACTTTCTAATGCATATTTCATTATAGTTCATTTTTTCTATTTGTTCTTAGAATGTTGAAAAGTTTTTTTTATTCTTTTATTTTTTTAAAGGTATACAATATTATAAATAAATGAAAATGAGGTTTATATGCAAAAACTAACATTAAATAGTTTTAGAATCAATGATTCTACAAAGGCTATTTATGAATTAATTTATAAGTTCTTTATAAAAACAAAAATCGGACCTATATCATTTTTATTTTTTCCGTTGATATTTATGATAATGTATTTTATTATTGGACAAAGTAAAGATGCTTCACTTTTTGTATCAGGGATTCCATCATATCTATCATTAGGTATTTTGCCAATTTCATTGGTTGTTCTACCACAAATGCTTGTAGAAATTAAGTCGTCAATTATTTTAAGGAAAATTGCAGTTTCTAACTTAACTAAGGTCAAGTACATAATGCATGTTTTTATATCTTATTTCTTCATCTTGTTTTTAGAAACACTATATGTGTTTATATTGTTTTTTATGTTTGTAAATAAGGATGCATCAACAGCTGTTGCTAACATTAGATGAGGCGGATTAATCTTTGGTTTATTTTCATTATTTATGGTGGCTATTTCTTTTGGAATTTTAATTGGTGTTTTATTTAACTCATCATTATCAGTTCAATTAATTGGTTTTGGAATATTCTTTGTGAGTTTATTATTATCAGGCCAATTTATTCCAATTCAAGTGATAGGTTCAGTAGATGCAATTAAATACATTTCATTACTTTCACCTTTAAGTTATTCATTAGGATTGATAAATAATTCATTAGTTGAAATTGATTCAACTTTTTTATCACCAGAAATCATCGATTCTTTTAACAAAGGTTCGAATATATTTGATTTTAGTAATACTTTTTGAATTACTGCATTATCTAAGAATCAAGAAATTATAAATATATATGAACCATGACATAAAGGATTAAATATATTTATGCCTTTTGCATTATTTGCAGGATTTAATTTTATTAGTTGAAAAAAATTCAAGTGATCAAATAGATAGGATTATTAATATGAAAAAACAATTTTGAAAAAATATCAATGAAAAACATACTGTTCAAAAAGGTGATATATATGCTAATTTAGAAATTATCAAATCTTATAAAACGAATAAGAAACCATTGATTGAAATTATCGATTTAAAACAATCTTTTAAATCTTTTAGAAAAGAAAAATTAATCTATGAAGGTTTAAGTTTAAATATTTATGAAAATGAAACTATTGCTTTTTTAGGTGGTAATGGAGCTGGTAAGACTATTACAGTTGAATCAATTTGTGGATATAGACAATATAGTGGAGGGCAGATAAAATATAATTATGAATATGAACACAAT
>JBOFSS010000118.1:0-1978 GCA_051651665.1 Mycoplasma sp. | reverse complement strand
CTCAAGTCGTTCTATTGTTATTTACTTTTGGATGTTCTCATCAAGTGGTCATTATTTTTATCGATATTAAAAATGTAAAGATGTAAGCACCAACAAAAACAATTATCCCAATAACTAAAAGACTTATTCAAATAGCGGTATTAGTGCTTGAAATTGACACCAACATCGTTGCTAGCAATAAACAAAAAGAGATCACAATTATAACTGCTGCAATTAATGATCATGTAAATATTCTTTTTAAATTTTTTTTATCTGTTTCCATAATTTATCCTTGATAACAATATGTTTATTATATTATGATTTAAAAACTTATGAAAATTATATTGATATTTAACTTCAGATAATTATTTCTAAAGATAAATATATTTTTTTATTAAAAGTAAAATCCTTATTTTATATATAATATATAAAGCATGAATAAACTAATTAAAATAGCCACTTTTCTTAACATCCTCAATAATAATGAAATCCTTGAATTAAATAACCTAAAAATATTGGATTATAAACAAAAACAACTAATTCATACATTTAGTGTTTTATTAGATAAACCTTTATCTCCTGCTGTTTTCAATAAAATTAAATTATTTAAATACGACGATATAGAGATCAAAACTTCGGTAATTGGTGTTAGCGAAATTCAAATTGAAGATATTTATAAATATCTTGATTTTGTTTATGAAAATAATCAGGATTTAAAATTTTATAAAAATTTAATTGATAGAAAAGGTATAGATTTTGACAGCATTTCTAGTACCCTAATATTTAATTATCAATTAGATGATGAAAAACAAGAAGTTGATTTAGTGGTTAAAAAAATTCTTGAATTAATCAAGCAAGCTTTTGGACTACCAGTGATTAATTTTGAAATGAATTATAATAATGATTTAGAACAACTACAACAACATAAAGAAGAATTTATTAAGAAAAATATTAATGAAGCTATATCAGATTATCAGAATAAGAAAAAAATAGTCATAGATAAAAAAGATTACAAAGTAGAAAGTAAGAAAATTGTCCCCTTAATTGATGTATTAGAAGGTATGTATAACATTACTGTACAAGGTGAAATTTTTAAAATTGAAAAAATTGATAATACTAAATTAACTATATTTAAAATTTCTATTACAGACTATGATTCAACTCTTTTATTAACATATAGATACTTTAAAAGTGAATTAGGTCAAACATCAAGTGCCAAGAAAATTAATCAATCGGTTTTTGAGTCATACAAGACAGGTGATTGAATTATAACTACTGTAGATGTTAAAAATGATAAATATGACTTAGAACCAACTGGGTATATCAAAAGAATATCAAACTCAGAAAAACCAAAAAGATTGATCATTAAAGATGATGCTCCTAAAAAGCGAATAGAATTAACTGTTCATTCAAAGATGAGTTCTTTTGATGGTGTGTCAGAAGTTAAAGATATAGTTAAATTTTCCAAACAATTAAACAATAATGTTATTGCCTTAACCGATAGATTTAATGTTCAGTCATTCCCAGAATTTCAAAAGGAAACAATATCTAATAATGTAAAAGCTATTTATGGTTTTGAGGCATGCATGTTACCAGTTCCTAAATGTGCATTGAACATCGACTACAATCATAAATTGAATGATGTTACATATACAATCTTTGACCTTGAAACTACAGGTTTATATCCAAATTATGATGATATCATCGAATTTGGGGCTGTTAAATATAAAAATGGAGTGAAAATTGACTCTATGCAATTTTTTGCAAAACCAAATAAACCTGTTTCAGAATTTATTACATCACTTACAGGTATTACAAACAATGATTTGAAAGATGGTGTCGATCAAAGAACTTGTATTATGAAAATACTAGATTTTATTGGTGACACAACTTTAGTTGCACATAACGCTTTCTACTTTGACTATAATTTCTTAATTGTTAAAGCAGAAAAATTTTTATCTCAAAAAGTGAATAATGTAGTTATCGATACACTCCATAT
>JBOFSS010000117.1:0-4707 GCA_051651665.1 Mycoplasma sp. | reverse complement strand
GTTCTGGATTCACAGGAGATTTGGATCTATCAAAACTAACACAACTAATTTCAATAGGGAACAATGCTTTCTATGGATGTTCTGGATTCACGGGAGATTTGGATCTATCAAAATTAACTTCAATAGGCAGATATGCTTTCTATGATTGCAAACTGAATTCAATCATAGTTTCAAATACATTATTTGAAAATCACAATACAAAATGATCTCAAGGTTACTGAAATAATAAATCAGGTGACGAGTCTAATGTAATTAATAAAGGCGTATAATTTAATCTTTATAAAATCTTAAATTTTACTAATTTATATAAATAAATAAATAAATAAATAAATACCCAGGATTTAACAGCTTAGGTATCATAAAACGAAGTCTAAAGTGCAACACTTGACTGAAGTATGATATTCTGGGTTAATTAATAGTCAAAATACCTGAACTTGCAAGACTTGGGTTTTTATAATTTCCTAATATTTAAAGAGTGGTTTTATATTCCCAACTACTAAGTCAGTCAAATATTTGTATTAGTTTGTCATTGATTGTATTCTGTATTTTTTCAATTTCTTGATTAGTAACTTCGAATAAATTAACACCTTTTTTATATTATCTTCTAACGATGCCATCAGCATGCTGATTAGAACTATTTGATATGAGGTATATGGTTCACAAAAATAAAACATATAATTTAATTAATGGGCCTATTTTATCAAACTCAATACCATTATTACAAATGATAGGATTCACTTGTAGATTATTATTCTTAATCAACTTGTTAATTATCAGTAATTTTATAATATGTTACTTCAACACCACGACATCTCTTATAATGATATTTGAGAAATAATTTATTGGACTATTCATATTTTAAAGTGTGCTACAACATTTATACCATTATCTTTTCATACATTTTTTATTAGCTATTGCAAAGTCATAATTATTAATTGTTTGGTTTTTTTTCAATTCTCTTGAAATACTTGATTTACATCTTTTTAATTCTCTTGCAATAAAAGAAACACTTCTTTTTTACTGATTTCAAAGATAATCAATAATTTTCGCTCATCATTTGTAAATTGATTGCATAAGATTATTGCACTTCACTCATATGTTTGCAATAATTGTTGTGCTTAATAATTCAATTTAGCAAGAGATAACTTAAGTTGAATCTTATTTTTAAGATTAAATTTTAAATTCTTCTACATTTCAAATTTGATCAGCTAAATCTTGATAGAATTCAGGTTCATGACAAACAAGTAAAATAGTTCCCTTGTATTTTTTTAAACCTTCTTTTAAGGCATTTTTTGCAACTGTATCTAAATGGTTGGTTGGTTCATCTAGAATTAAAACATTTGTTGCTGTGTTGACAATTTTACATAATCTAGTTTTTCCTTGTTCACCACCACTAAGCATTTTAAGTTGTGCATCAACATGTTCTTTCTTAAGACCGACTCTTGCAAGTGATTTTCTTATAAAGTGTTGAGTTTGTTTATCATAATCAAAAGAAAAATAATTATAAACATCTTGAAAACAAGTTATCTTATCAAATTCATTTTGTTCTTGGATAAAATAACCTTCATCAATGTATTGACCTTTTTCAACATCTCCGTCAACTTGTTTTATTTGACCGATGATAGTTTTAATCAATGTTGACTTACCTATCCCATTTGTTCCGGTGATAGCTATTTTCTGACCACGTTCTATTTGAAAATTCAATGGTTTTGATAATGCAACACCATCATAACCAATAACTAAATTTTTAAGTTCGTAAACAATTTTAGAAGAAGCTCTTGTTTCTTCGAAATTAAATTCTACTTTAACATCATTATTAACAAGCTCAACACGTTGTACTTTATCTAATAATTTTTGCCTTGATTGTGCTCTTTTAGCTGTTGAAGCTCTTGCACTATTTTTAGCAATGAACTCTTCTTGTTTGGCTATTACTTTTTGTTGTTTGTAATAACTCATTTCAAGTTGACCTTTTTCCATTTCATACATTTTTAAGAAATTATCATAGTTTCCTGTATATTTTTTAATTTCTTTATTTTCAACATGAATAATATGGCTAGTGATAGCATTTAGAAAATGATTATCATGTGAAATTACAATAAATGAATGTTCATAATTTTGAAGGAACTTAATAAGTCATGCAATATGACCTTCATCAAGATAATTGGTTGGTTCATCTAATAGTAAAACCTCTGGATTTTTCAATAAAAGAGAAGCTAGTAAGAGTTTTGTTCTTTGCCCACCAGAAAGTTCTGATATATCACTATCTCAACCAAATTCACCAACACCCAATCCAGTACTGATTTTTTTAATTTGTGCATCAATACCTCAAAAATCTGATTTATCTAATTGTTCTTGGATAAAAGAAATCCTATTATTTAATTTATCCATTTCAGCATCGCTTAAATCCTCAGCCATTTTTTCATATCCTTGAACTAATTCAGCTTCTAAATCATATAGATATTTAAAACTTTCTTGAAGATATTGAATAACAGATGTTCCTTTATTTAATTTAATATGTTGATCCATATAACCTAAGTTAACTTTTGAAGCTCATTGAATAGTTCCACTGTCATTTTCGAGGTGACCTGATAAGATTTGCATTAATGTTGATTTACCTTGTCCATTACGTCCAACTAAACCAATTCTTTCTTTGTTATAAATCGAAAATGTAACATCATTAAAGATATCTTTTGCCCCATATTTAAAACTCAAATTTCTAACATCTAATAAACTCATTTTTGCCCCTTATATTTAACTTAACTTTTTAAGTTTATCATTTATATCAACTGATTAAAAAATATATTGATTAAATATTATATAAAATATATAAATTTATATAAAATAATGATTAAAATACATATTTGGTTTAAGTGTCGTAATAGTTTAAAAGTAATTTTTTGAAAAATACAAATAGAATAATCTCTAAAATCAAATATATTAGTAAATAAAAATTAAAAAAAACTTAACTAAATTTATTATTAGATTCTTTTAAATGAGTAGTTTTATATACAAAAATATATCTCATAACATAGAAAAAAAGCTGCATCATTTTTGTTTTTTTGTAAAATTGATGAAAATTTTAATTTAAAATATCAACTATCATCCTTACAATTTTTCAAAAATCAAATAAAGGTTTATTATTAGGAAAAACTTTAATAATAACAATGTATAATTTAAGTGTAATTCATTATATAAAAGGGGTAATTGAAAATGTCAGAAAATCCAAGTTTACATTCAAAGTTAAAAGAAAAACTATCTAAAAGTTTAGAAAAAAACCGTAAATTAAAAATTTCAATTGCAGTTGTAACCGCTTGTCTTATCATTGGTGGTGCAACTACTGGTATTGTGCTTTCAACTATGAAAAAGAAAAAAATTGACTCCGACATCCCTGGAGTGTGAACATCAACATCAATAAAAGTAAAAGATGATTATATTAAACGACAACAATATGATGAACTTTTTAATTCATTAATTGAAGATCCAAAAACTTCTATTCTTAAAAAGGAAAATTTAGAAAAATATATTATTATGAATAATTTTCCTGATAATGCACAATATAATTGAGTGTCCACTTCACAAACTAAAAGAGTGGATGGAACAAGATTTTTTAGTTTAACTTTTATAAGTGATAAATATATGTTATCAAACAACTCAATTGTTGATGAAGAAATATCATTTACTTTTGATTTGGAATTTATTGTTGACGAATCAGTTGAAACAGGAACATCTCAACTACTTCCAATTAAAATCAGTGATGAAACTCTTTTATCTAAAAATTATGCTGAAGTTAAATCATTTTTATTAAATGGTAACAACGATAGTAAAATTGATGAAGAAAGACTTGGAAAATATGCAGAATTAGTATTATTCCCTGATGAAACCACATTTTCATTAGGTGACCACATTCCTAATTATGATAAAAATAAGGTTACCATTTCTATTATCGCTGATAAATACTTAGATTCTGAATCTGGTGTAGTTTTAAAACCAAAAACTTTTTATATAACAATTGAATGCAAACCTTTCCCAATTTCTGATATAACTCAAAATGATGAATATGACAGCTCGTTAAATCTTGCGGAAGTTTTATCACTTTTAAAAGTTGATTCAATTGGAGATGACGTTGATAAAGATGCATTGAAGAAATATGCTAATTTAGATAAATTTCCTGACAATACTCAATTTAAATATAATGGAATTGAAACAAAATTTAATCAAAACTTAGTAAATATCAAACTAATAGCTAACATGTGATTCAATGAAGATGGTTCTATCATCAATGAAGAAAAAGAATACCAACTCAATTTCACTTGTAAACCTGTAGAACAAATTAAATTAATTAATAAAAACTCTGCTCCAATTTGAACTTTTAGTGAACTTTCAAATATTTTGAAAGTTGAAAAAGATGAACCAATATTATTGGAAGAATTGCAGAAACTTTTCACTATAAAAAATAATATTATAGATAGTGAAAATGATACACAATTTAAAGTTGTTTCTTTGACTAAAGAAACAAGTACAACTGCAAAATTAAGATTAAGTTATAAAAATTATATTAACGAATCTGGATTATTTATAAACGATTCATTTGTAATTGATGAATTTTTCAAAATAAACATTAAAGAAAGTTCAGAAACTTGATTCAGTATAACTGATGAAGGTAATAGTGGTAATGAAACAATTGACGAAATTTTATCGCATTTAGGA